>JAYUTD010000472.1:0-3227 GCA_043755305.1 Saprospiraceae bacterium | reverse complement strand
TTGAATAAATAGCTAATTTGAACAAAAGTAACAACGAAATGTTTATAAACCATAATAATTCAGTTTCTAAATGTTGTTTTCTTTTTTAATTATTTTATCTGCAGTCATCGGCATGGAATTCGTAGCCTGGACTGCCCACAAGTACGTCATGCATGGTCTTGGCTGGTACCTGCACGAAGACCACCACAAACCCCACTTTGAAAAAGAGGGTTTTTTCGAAAAAAACGACTGGTTTTTTGTAGTGTTTGCTGTGCCCAGTGCATCATGTTATATGATAGGCAGCATGGTACCTTCATTGTGGTACTTATTTTATGTAGGCATCGGCATTTCCATATATGGAGTAATCTATTTTTTAATTCATGACGTGTACATTCATAGAAGATTTTCATGGTTTAGACAATTGGATAACCCTTATTCGCGGGCTGTACTAAGAGCGCATGGTTCTCATCACTCCAACAACGGTAAAGAAAATTGTGAATCATTCGGGCTTTTATTTGTACACCCAAAATATTTTGGAAAAAGAGCTGTTAATAAATAAAGGAGAAGACTATGCCAATATGCTTTCTTTGATCAATTGATTTTGCACACTTTCTTTGTAAATTATTTCGCTTAAATAAAGCCCTTGAGGATGGGCAATTTTGCTTATTTGACGCGGTCTTTGAGTAGTAAACAATTGCTCAAAATTGGTGGTACTCAATTTACCTGAACCTATTTCAATTAAATCATTCACCAGCACCCTTACCATTGATTTTAAAAACCGATTGGCCGATATCCGTAATAGGGCCTTACCTTTATCCTCACTAAATGTTATATTACATTCCTTTATCCTGCATTCTGTATGGTTGTTTTTTAATGGCGTTTTACAAAAATGATGAAAACTTGTATTTTGGCAAATAATCAGACAGGCTTCCTCCATGGACTTAGTGTCTAAATCTCTGGAAATATAATACGTACTTAGCTCAGCATAAAATGGATCAAGAAAAAAATGCATGTGGTATTCGTAGGTTCTTAGGATAGCATCAAATCGGGCATGGGCAGCCTGGTCAACCAGAATGATATCGTGAATCACAATGTCGACTGGTAAAATGTAATTGATGATGTCTTTGTATGCAGCCAAATTTGAGTTTTGACAGTCAATATGGGCATAATATTTTTTAGCATGTACTCCTGCATCTGTGCGACCACATCCTACAATGTGCATTCCATTAATTCCGGTTGCCTTTGCAATCGCCATTTCTATAAGGGTTTGAATACAGCCTTCTGTATTTTTTTGCTTTTGCCAACCTTTGTAGTTATTTCCCTTGTAAGAAATTTGAATAAAATAACGCATTCTTTATCTTTACACAAAAATATAAACTTATGAGGCAACTATTGGGTACCTGTGCACTATTTATTTTATTATTGTCTTGTGCCGGATCCAAAAAGCTTATTGAGGCCCCAGCGCCTGCACCCAATAATTTTTTTCAGCCCAATCTCTATTCCTACATCAATATAAATTATAAAATTAACAAAAAAGGACTTACAGACACCTTTAATTTTGTGCTTGACGAGCTTTCGAAACAACCTCTTGTTTTTCCTGAATATGATGTAACAACTAAATTGAAAAGAAGTGGCAATGTGACCATTGTTGTTCAAGGTAAAGAAATAGCTGTTACCTTGCCCCTGGATGTAGATGTTCTTAAAAAAACCTTTATCAAAAACTTCAAAGCCAATGGCACACTCGAATTATCCTTTAAAACAAATTTCAACATAGATAAATCGTGGAATTTGTCTACAAAGACTTCATTGTTGGCTTATGAATGGACCAAAAAACCTAAAATAGATCTGGGTATAATCAATCTGCCTATTGAGACTATAGCCAATATGATCATTGGCAAGTCTAAATTAAATATGGAAACCAATATTGATCAATCTATTAAAGAAACCTATGACTTAAAAGCCATTATGGCAGAAGTAGCGAAATACACGTTAACACCTTATGCATTAGACAGTGTGTTTGGAGGATGGATGCAAATGGTTGCAGATAGTGCTTACTTTACACCTGCAATAAATTCAGCCAATTATACCGAAGGCAAGATTTCAATGAAAACGAAGATGAATATTTCGACTTATCCACCCAAGGAATTCACACCTTCGCTGCCTATATTTGCATGGAAAGAATTTATAAGCGATAGTTCTCAAATGAAATTCCTAATGGAACTTGAGTACGATCATCTAACAAAAGTTGCACGAGATAATTTTGTTGGTAAGAAATTTAGTGAAGGTGGCAAACAAATAGAAGTGCTCGATGTACTGGTCGGAAAAAAAGATGGAAAACTTGAAGTGACTACTAGAGTAAAAGGTAGTTTTAACGGCGATCTTTCTGTAAAAGGCGTACCAGCTTTCGACAAATCAAAAAGAATGATCTACGCCAACAATATTGATGTTTCAGTTAAAACAGGCAATGTTTTACACAAAGCTGCAGCATGGCTTTTAAAAGGTAAAATTAAAACCCAACTAGACGAAATGCTCAAATTTCCAATAGGAGATCAGATGGAAAATTTTCAAGCCCAGGTGGATGAGCAAGTAGTAGCTATGAATAAAAAATACAAATTAAATATGAAGGTAAAACTCGGCAGTATTGAAATGGATAATGTCATACTCAGGCCTGATAGAGCCAATGCCTATATTACCTTAAAATTAAAACTTGATACCGTTTTAGAAAATTTGGCTTTTTTTAGAAATTATTAAAGGAGCCATTTTCACTTGTATACAATTTGATGTACTGTGATGCTATATGCTATAGGCTTTACTATAAAATTTACTTGAATTTTGAAACTCAATGTATAGAAGCACAAAAGTCATATGTTTTAATAAGGTGTGGTTTTGAAATATGTCCGGGTGATGTGACAGGTTAGCGAGTAAATATATACTTTTGCAACAGTAAATGGATAAAGTGAAAGAAAAGTTGAGAATTGTTTTCATGGGCACGCCTGATTTTGCAGTAGCTTCATTGGAAAGATTGATGAATGAAGGATGTAACATAGTCGGAGTGGTAACGGCTACTGACAAAGTCGGAGGCCGCGGCGGCAAGCAAATGCTGCAATCTGAGGTCAAAAAATATGCCGTGGAAAAAGGCCTGAATGTGCTACAACCTGATAAATTGAAGGCAAAATCTTTCACCACATCTTTGGCCGAGTTAAACCCAAATCTGTTTATAGTTGTCGCTTTCAGGATGTTGCCTGAAG
>JAYUTD010000471.1:0-3230 GCA_043755305.1 Saprospiraceae bacterium | reverse complement strand
CTGTATATACAGATACCAGATGGTCCAATCCATTTAATGCAAATGGCTCACTCACTGTATTGCCACTGGTACAAGTTCCTTATGTACAAATCACAGGCAAAGCAAAGATAACAGTCATGGACACACTGTCCACTGGTGAATATGTAGTAGTAAGAAAAGCAGACGGTACACTGGCGATGCGAAGGAATAAACTCCTGGTTTCAGCTACCGGCGACACACTTTACAATGGAGCCGGTTGGGTAATCATCCCAGGCATTAGTGCAGCGAATCAGTAAGGGTAATGGTTATTGGTTAACAGTTATTGGTTATTAGTTAACAGTTATTAGTTATTAGTTATTAGTTATTAGTTAACAGTTATTGGTTAATAGTTAATAGTTAATAGTTAACAGTTATTGGTTAATAGTTAATAGTTAACAGTTATTGGTTAATAGTTAATAGTTATTGGTTAATAGTTATTGGTTAATAGTTAATAGTTAATAGTTAATAGTTAATAGTTATTGGTTGTTTACCTTGGTTTTGGACGAGAAAAAATATCCAGTAATTTTTTGGATAATTCATCAAATTCTTTTTGTTGCTCAGGGCGACACAGCATTTTGATATCGGCGAAATGATTGTAATTAATCAACTCCAATTTCTTTTGCTCTTCTAAAACACTGCCTATAAGAGAATCTCTGATTTCTGATGATCCTTGAGCAACTGAGGCGTACAACTCATTTTTTAAATAATGTATTTTTTGGTTGGATGTCTCCCGCTGCGAGCGATGCACTTCTATCAATGCTTCGTATTCCATTATTTGTTTTTCATCAAATTTTAATTTTTCAATGACAAACAGCTTTGGTTCATTTCTGCCACTTCCCTCGCCACGCAAAGGTGGTCTTCTTTCTCGTATAAAGATTGCCCCAATGATTGCCAAATTGAGGCCAAGCAATCCTACCACCGCAATAATCAGAAATTTGATTTTACTCATAACTTAATTGATTAGCGTCTAAAAAAGGGTTACTTATCTCTACCTTGACGGATTCATTTTTCATTGGTTTTTTAAATAAAGATATGGCACTTAAATTGACTACTATCAATAGTGCAGCAGCAGTGCCTGCTACCAATGTCCATCTAAAAGGTGTTTCATCCTGGAGGTGTTCCAAAATTCTTCCATATAGCTCTGATGGAGCTTTTACCCTTTGTACAGAGTCAAGTATTTTCAAAAAATCATTTTCGTGTTCCATTGTGTAGATTCACTTTTTATTTATACGATAATAAATTCAATATCATTTACTCCTTTTACTTTAATTTAATCAAAATATTCTGTTTTGCCCTGACGAGAAGAGATTCCAGAGCTTTGATGCCTATGTTCATTATTTCCGCTGCTTCTTTTTGTGGCCTACTTTCAAGTTTCACTAAAATAATGGCTGTTTTCTGATTTTCAGGTAGTTGGTTTATAATGTGGTATATTTTTTCAATGGCTTCCTTGTTTTCCAAGACTATACCAGGATGATCAAAATGAGGAATGTCAATGGATTCTTCCTTCTTATCTCCAAACAAAGAGACAATAAAGCCAAATCTTTTTTTTGTTTTTTTAGATTTTAAGAAGTCCAGACTTTGATTGATGGCTATTCTGTAGATCCAGGTTTTTAAACTTGCTTTGGATTCATCAAAATGTAAAAAAATTTGGTGTACTTTGATAAACACTTCCTGTGTAATGTCTTCTGCTTCTACTTGGTTTTGGGTATAATTTAAGGCTACATTATAGACCATGTCTCCATAATTGTTATAAATATCATCGAACCAATTCATTGTAGAAGCCATTAAGCAAATATACTCAGAAAAACCAAAAGACATTATTTATTACATGCAAATAAATTTATATGTGTTTTATCGAATCTCTTATTCTTTTTTAAAATTGGCTTTATCCATGCTATTGAAAAATAAATTTTCTGTCGCTTCGCTTATTTCACTATTTTTAGCTTTTAATAGTAAAAACACAGCATGGACTTATTTACTTCAGTTAATGGCTCCGATTATAATTTACTTCCTTATGAGGGAGAGGTATACTATTATGGTAAAATTTTAACTGCCAGTCAAGCCAATGATTATTTTGAAAAATTAATGCATTGTATACAATGGAAAAATGATGAAGCTTTTATTTTTGGCAAACGAATCCTTACAAAACGCAAAGTAGCATGGTACGCCGACACAGCTTTTGAATATACTTACTCCAACATTACCAAAAAGGCATTGCAGTGGACCAAAGAACTGCTCGATCTGAAAACTTTGGTCGAAAATTTTTCTGGTGAAACGTACAATTCTTGTCTGCTCAATCTTTACCACAACGGTGACGAAGGCATGGCCTGGCACAGCGATGGAGAAAAGGATTTAAAAAAAGACGGTGCAATCGCTTCAGTAAGTTTTGGCGCTGAACGAAAATTTGCCTTTAAACATAAGAAAGACCAATCCATAGTTTCAAAAGTATTAGAAAATGGGAGTTTACTCGTCATGAAGGGCAGCACCCAAACGTATTGGCTGCACAGATTACCTCCAACAAAAACAATCCATAAGGCAAGAATTAATCTAACTTTCAGGACAATAATCAATAATGACTTGTCAGTTATTTAAGGTAATGTAGCTATAGTTGAAATCGAGCTTAATGGATTTATTGACCGGAAGATTGGCTGCTAGTAGTCGGATTTTAAATTATTCTTTCACAAATTTTGCGGCCAAGCTATTGGAAGCATGTCCTACCTTTACAAAGTAAATACCATTGTTCCAATCGGAGACATTGATACGGGTCAATTCACCCGGACTCTTTATTTGATAAACAACTTTGCCTATGGCATTGGTTATGGTCATCCATTGACCTGTGATTTTAGATTCAATTGCAATGGTCACCTCATCCATCACAGGATTGGGATATATACTAAGCAAATGGGTGTCCAACAATGGGCTTGCAGCAGCCAGAGGACTGCAATTTGGTTGTGAACCCTGAGTATTTACAGTCAATTTACCATTTACCACATACCAGTTTTGCCAACTTCCACCAAATCCTGTGAGCCAATCATTAAGATCAAAAGTAAATTGCCCGGAGTTTGTCCCAGCGATTTTATACACTTTTAATGCTTGCTGTGCTCTATCCCAGGTAAGTGCTTGTCCTTGTTTGCACGTTTCGGGTTCATTTGGCATGGAGCAATTGGCCTGAATAAAGTAGGCATAATCTTCTTTGCCCGGGTAATCTCCAA
>JAYUTD010000470.1:0-3234 GCA_043755305.1 Saprospiraceae bacterium | reverse complement strand
TGTAACACTCGTTGCAGTCTCTCCTCCAACGATTACAAAAATGATCCCAGTTACTGCACCAATTGGTACTGTAATAACCATGCTTGTGGCAGTAGGTGTGCCGGTAATTGCGGCTGTTAACGTGCCCAATTTGACAGTATTATTACTAGATATTGTACTAAAATTTGTCCCTGTAATTGTAATTGGTGTTCCCTCTGGTCCACTAGCTGGAGTAAAGCTAGAAATAGTTGGTGCCGTAGCAGAAAAAGTAGTAACGGATCCTGTTAAAGGACTCACTTGTTTATAATTTATACTTCCCCCCGTGCCTTTATAAGAATAAATGGCATAATAGAATGTCGTTGATGGTGACTCTCCTACTTCGCTATAACCACCACCTGCTAATGGCCCAACGAATCTTACGTTACCATCACCTAAATTATCTCCACCATTATACACAACGCCATCAATGGGCGCTGAAGTTGGTGCGGATCCAGTCTTACGTATTCCTATATAACCATCTGGAGCAGCAGTTCCGGCTGCAGCTGCAGTAAAGTTATAGCCAAAGCCTGTACTTGTTACGTTTGAAAAAACTAAAGCTGTAGGAGAATTGGTTGGCTCTACAGCTAAACTTAAAGTCGTTACATTTCCAATTAGAGGAGATAGCTGCTTATAGTTGATACCGGCACCACTGCCTTTGTAAGAATATATTGCAAGATGATACGTAGTGGAGGGCGAAGCATTTGGTTGCGAATAGCCAGTGCCGGTGCCTACAAAATTTACAAAGCCATCGCCTAATGCTTCTGTTGCCGTATATGTTACACCGTCAACAGGAGGGCTGGTAGGACCAGAACCAACTTTTCGAATACCAATATAACCATCAGGAATTACAGGACCTACACTTGCACCAAGAAATGAGAAGGAGTAGCCTGTGCCTGTGGTATTTGAGAATGTAAGACTAGAAGCCGAATTAGTTGGTTCGAGAGCTGCGGGAGTTGCCTTATTTCCCTGCAAAGGAGCTATTGAGGTTAGATAATTCGTTCCAAATAAACTTCCATTAAATGAATAAATCTTATAGAAGTAATTTGTATTGCCATCTAAACCATTATCTACAAATGATGTTGAACTTCCAGAATAAACTACAATGCCATCTCCTATTATTGTACCAATTGTGTAAGCATTTTGGTCAAGTGGGTCAGTAGTTGGTGCCGAACCAATCTTGCGAATAATTAAATAGCCAGCTGGTGGTGAACCAGGAGCCGTAAATGAAATCGGTATTGAAGTATCTGTTGCAGCGCCAAACACTAGTGCAGTTGGCTGTGCAGCTGGCTCTGTTGCCAATGGAGTAGTATCAAATTTTGCAATAAATCCATCATAGGTTCCACCTCCATAAGCACTTTGATAACTACCAGCTGATGAAAGACCAGAACTGCTTGCGGTTACCCCCACAACTACTACTGAACTTCCTTTAACTGAAACCTGATCTATATAATCATCACTTGCACCACCATAGTAAGTAGACCATTGAAAACTTCCACCCGTAGTAAATTTGGCTAAAAACCCATCATGATCAGCACCACCACCAAATGTTGTTTGATATGCGCCTGCAGAAGCAAATCCTGATGTTGACTTTGTTTTTCCAACAATATAACCATCACCAGAACTAGTGACCGCTAAACCAAACGCTGAATCACCTAATGCTGCACCAAAATAAGTGCTCCATGCCCTACTAAGATTGGAATTAAATTTAATCACAAATGCATCGTAAATTCCAGGGCCAGTACCGGCAAGATTAGGCTGGTAAACTGTTGGTCCACTTGAAATTCCTGTTAAACTATATGTATACCCAGATCCATAGATATTTCCAGCAGCATCAACATCAACAGAAGCAATTTCATCGTCATCAGTGCCACCATAATAAGATCCCCATACTTTGACTCCACTTGGCGAATATTTCACTATGAATCCATCCTTGAGACCACCAAGGGTTGCTTGCTGTGGAGTTCCTGCTGTTATATTAGCAGAGCTTTCTGTTCTTCCTACAACAAAAATATTTCCAGAGGCATCAGTCGATACATCTTTACCTTTCTCATCAAGAATTCCACCGTAGTAAGTAGCCCATTGCCTTGTTCCGAAATTATCAAACTTTACTATAAAAGCATCTTTCCATTGAGGGGTACCTAAAGCCAAAGAAGTTGCATCCGTTTTTATATTATTTGGGCTATCTGTTAAGCCAGTCAATATTATATTATTTGAAGCGTCTACATCCATTGCTGTAAAGGCATCTGTACCATCGCCAGCATAATAAGTACCAAACTGGCGTATTCCATTTGCATCGAATTTAACTAAAAAACCATCATAAAAATTGAATGTACTACAGGCAGTTTGATGCACACCTGCTGTAGAAATTCCATTACAACTATAAGTTTCACCAGCCACAAAAACATTAGATAATCCATCCACACCAATGTCATAAGCATAGTCATGAGAATCTCCACCAAAATAGGTAGCCCAAATCAAATTTCCATCCTTGTCCATCTTTATCACAAATGCGTCTTCCAATAAATCCTTTATGGACTGATGAGAACCATTTGTTGCAAGCCCATCGCTATCAGTATAGCCTGTTAAATAAATATTTCCAGAAGCATCCTGATCTACTGAAGTAACTTCATCATATCCAATACCGCCAAAGTAGGTAGCCCATAATCTAATGGGGGTTGGATCTATAACAAGCGTATGGCATACATCATATGAATGTGCATTGAATGACACCTCATCTTGCGAATTTAATTGATATGTTACTGCAACAGATTTACCTGATTCTGCCTCATAACTAAGAGGTATTGTTTCTTTAAGATCTCCCTGCTGTAATCCAAAAACTACTGTTTTTTCATTTTTCAACGTAATACTATTCTGGCCATCAAAGCGCATCTTAATCACGGATGGATCAGCCCCTGGATGAACAATAAAATCATACTCAACCGTAGGTTCTTCCTCAAGGCAAAGTTGTTTTATCTTAAACTCAAGATCGATGCCAGGATATAAATCATGATAAATAACTTTCTCATAAGCACGAGTAGAACTGAATTCACCAGTAGTGGAATAATAATTCAGCTGTCCTGGAATTGGACTTTCACTTTTTATTTCCGAAGATTCGTTTGCGTTAACAAAATCAATATCAATTCGATGAAAGTTATAAGTAGTACCATCTTCCTTCCCAATGCTGTGGTGATCTTGTAGTTCGGTTATAGATTGTTT
>JAYUTD010000469.1:0-8112 GCA_043755305.1 Saprospiraceae bacterium | reverse complement strand
AAACACCAAAATATTAAACCATCAAATAAATGCATTCAATAGTTGCATAGTTTAGCATTCTACTATGTTGACGGGTATATTTACAGCAAGGCCACCGTCTGCAGTTTCCTTGTATTTAAGATTCATATCTGCAGCTGTATCTTTCATAGTTTTGATTACCTGATCCAAAGAGACCTTGGCCTTGGATGGATCTGATTCCAGCGCAATTTGTGATGCGGTGACAGCTTTAATAGCACCCATCGTATTGCGCTCAATACATGGTATTTGCACCAATCCACCTATCGGATCGCAGGTGAGCCCCAAATGATGTTCCATGGCTATTTCTGCTGCCATCATTACCTGGTCGTAAGTACCTCCAAGACACTGGGTTAAACCAGCAGCGGCCATTGCTGAGGAAACACCTATTTCCGCCTGACACCCACCCATAGCAGCTGAGATAGTGGCTCCTTTCTTAAATAAGCTGCCTATTTCTCCTGCAGTCAATAAATAGTTGATTACATCCTCTTGTTTTGGGTTATCTGAAAAGAGTAAATGATACATGAGCACAGCAGGTATAACTCCGGCGGCTCCATTTGTAGGAGCAGTAACTATTCTTCCAAATGAAGCATTCTCTTCATTCACAGCAAGTGCAAAGCAGCTAAGCCATTTGAGTGTAGAATTAAAACTTTGGGGTTGCGATTTGATGGCTGTCATCCATTCAGAAACCGAAGCGTATTTTACGCCATTAAGAAGTTTGTCAGCAATGGCATAGGCACGGCGCTCTACAAAAAGTCCTCCTGGCAAAATACCGGATTTTTGACTTGAGGCGAAAATGCATTCTTTCATTACATCCCATAGTGCAAAAAGACCGGCTTCTATTTCAACTCTATTTCGCAAAGCTTCTTCATTGGCCATTACCACTTCAGGGATACTCTTTCCAAGACTCTTGCACCAATGCTTTAGTTCTTCCGCCTGGTCTATCGGATAGGGCATATATACTTCTTTGTGGTCTTTGTCACTATGCTCTTTTACTACAAAGCCGCCTCCAACGGAATAATAGGTATAAGCTTTGCTAATGCCCAATACATTTGTAGCGACAAAAGTAATCCCATTGGCATGGAAAGGCAAAATCTGATCAGAAAGATATTGAATATTTTTGGATGGATTGAATGGTATAAGCTTAGTACCACCTAGGATAAGCTTATTTTTTTCGTTGATTTCAGCAGTATTTATTGACACATTTTCTACCGGAATCTTGACAGGATCATCTCCATTAAGCCCAAGTATAACTGCAATGTCTGTGCCATGCCCTTTTCCGGTTTTTGCCAATGAACCGTAAAGCCATACGTCTACTTGCTCTACGGTATCAAATATCATGTCTTCTTTAAGTTCGGCGACAAACCACTGCGCTGCCCTCCACGGTCCCATGGTGTGTGAACTCGATGGTCCAATCCCTATTTTGAATATATCAAAAACACTTATCCTTTCCAAATTACCCTTTATTGTTTACTTTTAGCAAAGATAGCACTTAAAAAACATCTTGTTATATCTATAAAATTAATATGTATGAGCCTATTAATCAATTTATTAAAACTTTAACATTTCTATAATCTTTTTTATACTCCAAAGTGTTACTTTTTAATGCGAAATTTGTCTTATAAAAAAAATTAATACACGATGCATCAACTTATTAAATCAAGTTTATTTATTTTAATGCTTATTTCGTTTTCCGCCGCTTATGGCCAAACGCCGGTATCAAAAACAGCCCCGGTTAAGCAAATGGTCAAAAAACCAGCTGTTCAAATGACGTTTGCGCAAGAAACAATTCTTCTTGGCAATATGAAAAAAGGCGACAAAAGAAAGTTTGACTATACTTTTACCAATACCGGTACAGATGTTATTGAGATAGAAATTGTCTCAGGATGCGATTGTACCACATTGGATTGGACAAGAAAACCGATTAAACAAGGAGAAAAGGGTACAATCAATGTCATCTTTGACAGCAAAGAAAAGGAGCTTACAGAAAAATCTGTGGACATTGATATTTACTTAAAAAACAAAGACAAAAAGACCAATTCTCAAATAATGAAAACAGTCAATTATACTTTTGCACTGACAAAGTAGTTGAGAAAAAGATTAAACTTACACGTTTAGTATGAGAGCCTTCTAATTTTATTAGGGGCTCTTTTTTTTTCTGAGTCCATTTTCAAAATTCCACTAAGTCAGTTGCATATTATTTGCATAACATACATACTGGTAAACTTAGATCTCAAAATTTGTTATCTTTGGGCACAAAATCGTAAATTATGAGATTCATCTGTATATTCCTTTTATCGGTATTTTTCAGTATGGTATATGCACAGAAATCTACTGAAATTTTGAAAAAGCCGTTATCGTATTACCTGCCTGATATTACCTATGATAAGAAAATCACCAGCCCGGAAGAATACCTTGGATTTCAGATTGGAGAATGGCACGTAAGCCATGATCAGGTGGTTGGTTATATGACATTACTAGCGTCACAATCAAGCCGTGTAGAAATGCATGAATATGCCAGAAGCCATGAAAATCGAAAATTGCTTACGCTTTATATAAGCAGTGAAGAAAATTTAAAAAACAAAGTGAGTATTAAGGAGAGACATAATCTCCTTACTGAAAATGCCAATGCCCCAATAGATAATTTGCCCGTCATTCTTTATCAGGGCTACAGCATACATGGCAATGAACCAAGTGGTGTCAATGCGTCTATGCTGGTAGCCTATTATCTTGCAGCAGGTCAAAGTGAATACATTACAGCACTACTATCTAATACTTTTATTATTTTAGATCCTTGCTACAACCCGGATGGTGTTACAAGATTCAGCACATGGGCCAATAGCCACAAAGGCCGAAACCTTATATCCGATCCTGCTTCAAGAGAATACAATGAAGCATGGCCGGGAGGAAGAACCAATCATTATTGGTTTGACCTTAATAGGGATTGGCTGTTGCTTACAAATCCGGAATCCAGAGGCAGAGTAATACATTTCCAGGAATGGAAACCCAATGTACTTACCGACCATCATGAAATGGGCACGAACAGTTCTTTCTTTTTCCAGCCGGGTGTACCTTCCAGAGTCAACCCCAATACGCCTTGGAGCAACCAGGAACTTACGGCAGAAATCGCTTCTTACCATGCTGCTGCATTAGATTCCATTGGGTCTCTTTATTATACAAAGGAAGGATTTGATGATTTTTATTATGGCAAAGGATCAACTTATCCCGATATCCATGGTGGTGTAGGTATTTTATTTGAACAAGCAAGTTCAAGGGGACATTATTTAGAAAGCAGCAATGGCATTCTGGATTTTCCTTTTACCATCAGAAATCAAGTTACAACGTCATTGTCTACCCAACGGGCTGTGTTGAATATGAAACAAAAATTATTGCTTCACAAAAGGAATTTTTATGCTAAATTAGGAGAAGATGCTGCTTCTAATCCTATTAAGGGTTATGTTGTTTATGACGAAGACCGGGAAAAACTAAATCAAATGTTGGACATCCTGCTTTGTCATGAGGTAAAGATTTTTCCACTCACAAATGATGTTACTGTCAAAAGCCACAATTACCCTAAAAGACAATCCTTTTTCATACCTCTTGCACAAAAGCAATATAAACTTATCAAGACTTGTTTTGAAAAAGTAAGGACTTTTCAAGACAGTATTTTTTATGATGTGTCAGCATGGACTATGCCATTGGCGTTTGATATACAATTTGATGAATTAAATGAAAGCAATGTTAAGCAAGTGGGTCAATCAAATGAACTGACAAGTGCACCTATACCTCATCTTGTAAACGAAAGAAGCGATGGGGCCTATGCTATAACCGTGGCATGGAATCAGGCTTATGCTCCGGCACTTTTAAATGTGCTTTTGAAGAATGGTATAAATGTAAAATCACTTTTTTCTGATTCTAAATCAGGCAATGTCCTTCTTAAAAAAGGGACACTGGTCATCCCATTATTCAATCAAAAAATACCTTCGAAGGAGTTGGTTGATTTAATTACACTTAAAGCAAACCAATACGCTGTAGATTTACAAAGTATAAAGTCTGGATATGCTGACAACGGTATTTCCTTAGGCCATCCGGACTTAAAAACTTTACAGGAAGTGAAAGCTTTTACCATCATAGGCCAAGGTGTGAGTCCATATGATGCCGGCGAGCTATGGCACTATATGGATCACAGACTAGATAATGCAATAAGCCTCATTGACAAAAAAGACCTTAATAAAACTGATTTGGACAGATACAATACAATGGTTTTAGTCGATGGAAAGTACGAGGACCTGGGTGATAGTTTCACAAAGAAATTAGAAGAATGGGTTAAAAAGGGAAACCAAATTATAGCTATGGGTAGCAGTATGGAATTTTTAATAAAAAGGAATTTAGTCCAATTGAAAGAAGTTGAGCAAGAGAAAAATAAAGAGAGTAGCAATAGGAATTATTACGAAAACGCGGATGAAGTAAATGGGGCAAAAGTACTCGGAGGCAATATAGTAAATACGGAAGCTGACATGAGCCATCCGCTGTGCTTTGGATTAAATGACAATAAAATTGCCTTGTTTAAATCGGCTACTAAATTGTATAAAGCAACTGTCAATGTCTTTGCGAGTCCGATTCTATATGATTCTAAAGAAGTGGTATTGTCAGGGTATGCTCCTTATGGGTTTGAACGCAAGGCACAGAATACTTTGGCTGCTTCAGTGCATACTTTAGGAAATGGAACCATCACCTGCTTTGTTGACAACGTTCTATTTAGAGGCTATTGGTGGGGAGGATTTAAATTATTTGCCAATGCTCTTTTTTTTGCAAAAGAAGCGGACAAAGAAACAAAAGAAAAATTGGAGGTGGTAAAATAGTATAAGTTAAGGAATAAGTATTACTTCATTTCGGATACTCTCATCATCTCATCTTCTACGCGATACACATACTCCGTGTATTTTGGATCGCGCTTAGTCTCCTTATCCCTTTTTAAAGGCAAATCAATATTGATGTGAGCTGCAAGCTGTGATGGCGGGCTTTTCATAATATATATATCATCTGCGAGGTACACTGCTTCATTGATATCATGTGTTACAAAGACTATAGTAGAATGAAATTTATTCCAAATATTGATTAATAAATCTTGCATTTGCATTCGGGTTTTTATGTCCAAAGCCCCAAATGGCTCATCCATTAAAAGCATCTCAGGATTGGATAATAAACTTCTTGCTATGGCCACCCTTTGCAATTGTCCGCCTGAAAGTGTTGGGTACATTGCAAATTTAGATTCATGGCCTTCGAGGCCTACCACTTTAATCATTTCCATGGCTTTTTCTTCGCGGTCTTTCTTATTAATCCCCTTAAACTTCAAGCCAAGTGCAACATTTTCCAAAACCGTCATCCAGGGCAAAGACGAATATTGCTGAAAAACCATACTGACACGTGTGGTGTCGTCCACCAATTTATTGTTGACCATTACTGTACCTTCAGTGGGTTTTTGAAGGCCCGCTATGTACCTTAGTAATGTGGATTTGCCGCAACCTGACATGCCCAGTATGACTACAAACTGGCCTTGGTTGGGTTTATCTTCGACAATCAGGTCTAAGCCTTTTATTATCCACTTACTGCCATCATAAGTTTGACCGATACCTTTCAATTGAATGATATTGTTTTGGTCTGGTCGGTCTATTGCTGGAACAATTTGCATACTTTATTTTTTGTTTTTTGAGTAATACGAATAGACTAGATTACCAATGATAAAAACAAAGAAAAGATGTATAACCCATGCCCGGTCGCCAAACAAGTAAGTAAGCGGCTGCACATTTTCACCCAATATACCAAAAAACTCCGCCAATGCCATTAAAATATAAAGTGCTATAATCAAATAAAAGAATACCATAAAAACATAGTCAAATATGACTTTAAAAATAGACTCTTTTTTGTTACCTTGTAAAGCATCCTTCAATTGGTATTTATGCTTAAAAAGCTTTCTATCCAGAAATAAAAATAATTTATCCTGTATGACTCCTATGATCATAACAAGTATGAGAAGGGCGAACATCTTATCCACCCTACCCTGCCTTGCAGTAGGGCCGTGCATCAAAAATCCAATGCCTCCATTTGATCCAATGTTTTCAATGACTATAATATAGGTCCAGCTTATAGCTGTCAATACCCTGATATCATCAGACAATTTTGACAAAACCGCTGGCCAGTATACTGAAATAAATGTTTGCCATTTGGATGCTCCAAGTGTATACACAGTGGTTAAATACACATCTTCTACTTCATCAATGCGTTGAATGATGGTAGGCAACAAGTAGATAAATATACCAAATGCAAGAAAATTCATTTTCATAGGCGTGCCTATACCGTACCATACAATAAATAAACTTGTCACTGCAGTAAGAGGCACAAACCTCAGCGCATTTACAAATTGCAAAAACATGCCGCGGAACAATGGTACAAGACCTATCATAAACCCAACTGGTATTGCCCAAACGAGGGCTTTTACATACCCCCCAAGATTCAATGCATAAGACGAACATGTATTTCTTATTAGCTCATTGTCATTGATCAATTCTTTGTAACTTGTGAATACCCGCCAAGGATGAGGCAATATACCTCTTGGCACCAATGGTTCGCTGCCTGCAGTTAACACAGCCCATATAAACAAGATAAGGCTTATACCTATGCCAAGCAGGATAAGTCCATACCTTGGCTTTACCTCACCTCTTAAATCAAATAACCATGATAGATTGGATTTCATGAATTGTTTTGCTAATGCGCCTCCAAATGAGCTAAGCGCTTTCCTTTATAATTATATCAAATTATTAGTAACCCACATTCTTATCCACCAATCAACTGAAATTCAGTTCTTCTGTTTTTGGCCTTGCATTCTTCTGTTGCGTTGCTTTCACAGCCTAGTACAGGTTTTGAAGGACCATTTCCTAAAATAACAAATTTTCTAATGTCCATTGAATATTGAGAAGACAAGTAATCTGCTACCGCTTGTGCTCTTTTTTGCGAAAGAGATGCATTGGTTGCTTTTGATCCAACATTGTCTGTGTTTCCTTCAATCCTTATTTTGGTATTGCCAAATATTTTTGCAACATCTGCAAATTGCAAATCAATAATCGTTTTAGCATTTTCAGTAAGCTTATATTGTCCCGACTCAAAATTTATTGAAATTGGCTTTATTGATATTGGAGCTGTAGTTTTATCATCGCTGTCCGATTTGAATACCTTTGGTGCTTCTGCTGCATATAAACCTCCTTTTAGGGTAGCATCAGCGGCTTGAACTGCAGAAGTATTGATTGCAGATCTCCAAGCTGGTGCCAGATTTGGAGCGTCTCCTGTCTCCACAAATTTCTTAGACATTTTTTCATACAAGTCTTGTCCTTTCTGACCTTTGTAAGACGTGTTAAGGCCAAAGAAATTGATATTGTCTCCATGATTGGTCCAATACACATTTTCCATCATGCCTTTTGCAGCATCAACATCTACACCATTTAGTTCGGCTAAATATTTGGCAGCTTTATTATAATTTGCAGGGTTTTTAATTTCTGCTACTCCTTTCATCCATCCCTCATAGAATCCTTTAATCATATCCTTCTTGTCATCAAGCAATGATTGTTTAGCAAAGAAGATATCGGCTATGATATGTGATTGTTGCTTTGTTGTAACCAATATTTTAGATCCTGGCACATCTCTTGTAGCAAGCACATCATCAGGGCTCCAAACTACTGCAGCATCTACTTCTTTGCTTCTGAATAATTCTGCAGCTTTAAGATTATCCGTTGTCTTTATCACAGTGACATCAGAATATTTCAAACCTGCAGCTTCTAATGTAGAATTGAGCAACGTCTGTGCAGGAGAAGGTACTGCAACAGCTATTTTTTTACCTTTTAAATCATTCGCTGTGTTTATGTTTCTTTTCACTATAACGGCATCTCCGCCTCGTGACCAATCCACTTGCATAAAAGCTTTCGGGCTTACCGCATTTATTTCTTTTGGTGCTGTATACAATGGAAATGCATCAGCAGTTTGCACTAAAACATCGTATTCTCCTGCCAACCATGCATTCATGGCATTCAAAAGGTCATTTTCCAA
>JAYUTD010000468.1:0-21918 GCA_043755305.1 Saprospiraceae bacterium | reverse complement strand
GAAGCGGCGGATGAGCCCAATGTCTAATCTGCCATTGCTGCCCATTGCTCCAAATACAAAATGTTGTATACCAATTTTTTTAAATTCATCAACCTGATTGAGCATGGTTTGAAAATCTTCTTCATTGTATAAAAAATTTCCTGCTCTATTGCGGATCATTATTTTTAACAAAATGTTAGTTTGGCTTTGGATGGTCTTTACGTCGTTCAAGTCAGGTGTTAAGCCATCCAGATCTAATGCTGCACAAAACTCTATCTGATCGACAAACGCGGAGGCCTCAATTGCCTGGGCCACATTTTCGCAACAGAATTCTAGTTTATAGGGTTTCATTTTTTAGAAAAGATATTATACTTTAATATGCAGTAAATGGCCCTAAAACCATCTTTCCAGTTTATTTTTTTACCTTCTGCATAAGTGCGTCCATAGTAGGAAATGCCGACTTCATAAATTCTCGCGTTTTTAACTCTGGCCACTTTTGCTGTTACTTCAGGTTCGAATCCAAAACGTTTTTCTTTTAATTTTATTGGTTTGATGATCTCCGCTTTCCACATTTTGTAGCAGGTCTCCATATCGGTAAGATTGAGGTTTGACAATGAATTAGAGAGAAAAGTCAAAATTTTATTGCCTATAGAATGCCAAAAAAACAATATACGGTGGGGATTACCGCCAATAAATCTGCTGCCATATACTACATCTGCAAAGCCATCTAAAATAGGCTTAAGTAGCAGATTATATTCATTGGGATCATACTCCAGGTCCGCATCTTGAATCACGATGAGATCCCCTTTAGCCTCTCTTATGCCTGTATGCAATGCAGCACCTTTGCCTTGATTTACCTCGTGTTTAAAATAAGAAATAACCAATTCCGGATGAGCTGATTTAAAATTTAAAATAGCTGTTTCTGTATTGTCTTTTGACGCATCATTGACAATGATGACTTCTTTTTCGTAGTCTCCAATTAGGTTGACCTCAATAATTTTATGTAATATACGATGAATAGTATTGCCTTCATTGTAAGCGGGAATTATAATAGAAAGGGTTTTAGACATAAATTAGATTGAAAAATTTTTAAGTGGCAAAAATAACAGTTTTAATGCTTAAAGCCGCTGATAATAATGAAAATCATTAAAAATCATAGTGTGTAAAATAAAAAAAGAACATTTGTTTCCCTATTTTTGCAACCTTTAGGGTGAAAATGATATTAATTTAGCAAAATAGCGATAGACAAAGATGAAGTTTGAAAAAATAGCCATTAACCAAATTGTCGATGAAACAGATGATACGAAAACCATCATTTTTGACATACCTACAGATTTGAAGGAGATTTTTCTATATAAACCAGGCCAGTATTTGACTCTGAAGGCAGTGATTAATGAGGAAGAAATCCGAAGGGCTTATAGCATAAGTAGTGCACCCTCTGGAAGCAAAATTGGCGTTACAGTAAAGCGGCTTTCAGGAGGTAAAATGAGCAATTATATTCATGACAATTGGAAGCCTGGCGATATAGTAGATGTCGCTGAACCAGAAGGTCATTTTACAGTAGAAGCCGATCATGACAAAAAAAGGAACCATTATTTTATCGCGGCTGGATCTGGAATCACCCCAATCATGTCTATGGTCAAGACCTTGCTTGAAGAAGAGCCACTTAGTATTTGCTTCCTGTTATATGGCAGCAGAAATGAAAACAGCATCATTTTCAAAAAAGACCTTGATCAATATGAAACAAAATACGAGGGACAGCTATTTATAACCCATACATTAAGTAAGCCATTAACAGAGAAAGGTGGAGGGCTAATGGGCGCATTCAAAAAACCAAAGATAAATTGGAAGGGAGAAACAGGAAGGATAAGCAAGGACAAAATAAAAATTTTTATTGACGATAATACCGGCAAAAACAATTTTGAAAATCATTTTTACCTTTGTGGGCCAGGGGATGTAATACAGGCCGCAGAAAAGGAATTGGAAGCGAGAGCCATTGATAAAAAGCATATCCATAAGGAATATTTTTCCACGAATACAGGCGATAAATCAAGTATAAAAGCAACATCTTCTTTAATAAAAGTTCATCTGAATGGCGAAGTGATTGAGTTTACTTCTAAAGGGGATAAGCCCATACTTGACGAATTGATAGCAATGAAGAAAAATCCACCTTACAGTTGTACAAGTGGAGCGTGCTCAAGCTGCATGGCTAAAGTCATTAATGGTAAGGTTGAGATGGAAGTATGTTATGCGCTAGATGATGCAGATTTGGAGAAGGGCTTGATACTTACATGCCAGGCTAAAGCGGTAACGGCTGAGTTGGAGATTACGTATGTGGTGTGATCTAAGAATTTATTCTTACATAAAACAATTGCATTTTAAAAATTAGTCAGGCATAAATATACAATCTCTCAATTATTCTCGTTTTTATTTTCAATAAAAGCAAAAAATGAAATATTGTTCAACTCTCATTCTACTTGCAATTATTTGTAAGTCAACACCCACTTTTTATCAAAAACTATCTTCTGCGGCAATATCATTGGTAGACGCCACGGTAATATATGATCCTTCCTATACCAAACTTCCCTATCCAAATGGCGATGTATCAAAAGACAAAGGTGTCTGCTCGGATGTAGTGATAAGAGCTTACCGCAAGGTAGGGCTTGATTTGCAAAAACTGGTACATGAAGATATGGTGGCAAACTTTCATCTATACCCAAAAACATGGGGCTTAAAATATACTGATAAAAACATTGACCACAGGCGGGTGCCCAATCTCATGACCTTCTTTACAAGAAAAGGAAAATCCCTTCCTATAAGCACCAAAGCAAATGATTATAAGCCCGGAGATATCGTGTGTTGGAACCTTGGAAGCATTACACATATTGGTATAGTTGTGGACCAAAAGGTATGGTTTAGTGATCGATATAAAGTAGTACACAATGCAGGTTGGGGTCAGGTGAGTGAAGATTTTTTGTTTGACTATAACATTATTGGGCATTATCGGTATGGTCCTTTTTTGAGTACTTTGTAGTGCTAAAAAACCTATGAAATGGTATTCTAAAGAAATTTGAATACCAAAGATACCACCTATCAATTATTGAAAAAACAATTGTAATATTATAAAATTTTATAGTAGACCGCTTTTTTATTTTGTAAATTAGAAACAAGGGATGATTTTTTTATTATTAATAATGATCATTTACCCTACTATTACCAAAGTTTACTACTTTTATTCTTTTTAATAAAATCTAACAATGATCAAATACGTAGCTTTGGCCATGCTGCTTGCGGTTTCTTCTGCTGGCAGGTCTCAAAGTCAGGTATCCATTAAAGGCACGATCACAGATACCAATGGCCCTCTGGAATTTACAGAAGTGACATTGCATCCAATCAATGATTCTACAAAAACAACAGCTTATACTTTTTCAAATTCCACTGGCCAATTTTACCTTGACAAAATCAAACCTGGGCAATACAAAATCAAATTTGCTTTGGTGGGATATACTACAAAGACAGACATTGTGGTGTTGGAAGAGAATAGTGAGTTGTTGCTTAACATTGCCTTGGAAGAGGGCAGTACCGAGATAAGAGGGGTCACAGTGACGGCCCAAAAAAAATTAATCGAAAAAACCACCACAGGCTTTATCGTCAATGCGGGTAGCAATATCACTCAGGCTGGTGGCACAGCTACTGACATATTGAAAAGCACACCGACCATTAATGTAGACGCAGAAGGCGCTGTAACGCTGCGAGGCAAGACGCCTATGTTCCTGATCAATGGCCGCAATACCACGATTAAAAACCTCAATCAAATTGCTGCTAGCAGTATAGAGAGTATTGAAGTCATCAACAATGCCAATTCAAAGTACGATGCCAATGCAGAAAGCGGCATCATCAATATACGGATGAAAAAAAACAAACAGGAAGGCGGCAATGGCAATTTTTCACTTGGACTTGGCCGAGGTGCAAAAGGGAGACTAAGCAGTGCTGCGTTGCTGAATCATAAAACAGAAAAGTGGAATATTGGTCTTGGCTATGACAACCGATTTGCCAAAAGAAATCGTGCTATCGATGCTGAGCGGACAAATTTTGAGTTACCCGATTTTTATAACTTGGATCAGGGAAGGCATGACGACCGACTTGAACAACTTCAGAATTTAAACCTTACAGTAGATTATACGCCGGATAGTATCCATACTTTGTCTCTGGAGATTACCGGCAATACAGAAGGCCAGGACAATCTGGAAGACTTAAACAGCTTCATTCATAAGGTGGACCGTAGCTTTGTATCTAATACCAACCGGTATTCGGCAGAGTATGAGCGGTCTAAAGTAGCAGAAATTGCGTTAAACTATGAAAAGCAATTTACTGATGAGTACAAATCATTCACCGCTGTTATTTCTTCTGCCTTCAATGACGACAAACAAAATACGAATATTGATTCAAAAGACTTTGCGGAAAACACAGCGCAACTGAGGGCCTACAGTGAAAGAACCCACAATTATGAAAAAGAAAATTTGAGTATATTAAAATTAGATTATGGCATGCCAGCATTTCATAATGGTATCATTGAAATGGGGTATAAAGGCACTTCCAGGTTTATAAAAGCAGATTATGAGACCGCTGATAAAGTAGGTGATGTATATACGACCAACACACTTGCCAGCAATGTTTTTAATTTTGATGAGTTGGTAAATGCTGCTTATATAGAATACAATTCCAATATTCGGGACAGCAGTATCAGCAAATGGCGCCATTCACTAGGCCTCAGGGCAGAACAGACCAACAATAGTGGTGCCACAACAGGAAATGCAGTGATGTTTAAAAACAATTATTTAACACTATTTCCTTCTGCCGGACTGGCATACTATTTCAATGAGACATCATTTATGAAATTAAATTACGCCAGGCGTATTAACAGACCGGAAGTCGATCAGTTCAATCCTTTTATTGACATTACAGATGCATTGAATCCACATGGGGGCAATCCAAACCTTAAACCAGAATTGGTACAAAATCTGGAATTGGGTTACAATAAGGAATGGGCAGAATTTTCATGCACCACCAATATTTTTTATAGACGAGCAACCAATACAATTCGACAATTTCAACAACTGCAAAGCAATGGTGTAGTACTGAGGTTGCCCGTAAATATTGGCAATCTAACCAGTTATGGAACAGAAAGTATCCTTTCCGGAAAAGTAAGTGAAGCCTATGATTTTAATGCGAGTATCTCGCTTTTTGAAAGCAAAGTGGATGGTTCAAATATAAGTAATGAATTTGTGAACAGTGCTTTTTCGTGGAATGCAAAATTGATCAACAATATCACGCCTTGGAATGATGGCAAGTTTCAGGTCATTGGCAGCTATATAGCACCGACAGCCACACCACAAGGCCGCAGTGTGGCGCAGCGATTTGTGGATATAGGCTTCCAACAAAAATTGTCTAAAAATGGCAATGCGAGAATAGGCCTAACCATCATCGATGTATTCAATACACTAAAAAGTGGGTACAACAATGTGACACCTCAATTTGAAAACCACAGGTATTCCAAGGCTGATACAAGAGCAATTATGTTGGTCTTTGGCTATACATTCAGGTCATCATTTAAAGACAAAATGCTTGACAATAAGTTTTCAAAGGAGTGAGGCGGACAAGAAAGTCTTGGTGTTAATTTGTGACAAGAAGAATTGATGATACGCATCGATTAATTTATTAATCTGAAGTAGTCGCAATTCATATAATTAAGTGCAGAATTCCTTAGGACTGATGCATTAAGAATGATAACCCATTCACTCTATTCATCCTATTGAATAGTGATTCCTTCATAAAAAGCATTATTAGCATTTAAATATAAAATGGGGGTAACCGATTTTCCACAGAATGAAGTAAGCAAAACAAAACTACCCAAAAGGATAATGTCCATTCCATTAACCATCTGTAACTTTGTGTTATCTACAAAGTAAAGAAAAATGAATGCTAAAAATCTCATTATACTTCTGCTGTTTCTTCCTTTTTCATCAAAAGCAGTAACAAATCTTTTTCAAAATACTACCGGAGATGAGTTATGGAATACCGCTGGTAATTGGTCACTAGGTGTAATACCTGACAGTACTATGAATGTATCAGTGGCTGTCAATGCAAGTCTTTTGAAAATTCCCAGCGGCTACCATGCCAAATGCTATCAATTAATAGTAGGTAATACTGTAAGAATTCAGGCTGGGGGAATTCTAAGTGTATTTAATAAAATATATTTAAACTTTAGTCCAAATGAATTGGTAAACAATGGAAAACTAATTTTGAAGCCCGGCAATTATGGCATAAACCTTACGCTAGGTGCGACATTGACCAATAATGAAAACGATACTATTTTAATACAATCTACTGCCAAAGAACCTGCTTTATCCAATAATCCCATTGATTGCAGAGGAGGCTACATCAATAATCGGGGATATATTTATATTTCAAACAGCGATGAGCTTGTAGCGATAAATATGCTCCATGTTACCAATTATTATGGCAAAATATCCAACAAAGCTTCAGGTAAAATAGTGGTGGACCAAAGTGTGGATTCTGGCTTTTTGCTCGCTGATAGCCTAGAAAACCTGGGCACCATAGAGATCAGCCATACCACTGCAGTGAGCGTTGTAAGTTATACCTCTTCAGGTTTAAATTTAAATGGATCGTTTAGCAGATGCATCAACAATGGCACTATTTCACTTACTGATGTGGGAGACTATGGCATAGACAATGATGGGGGTAATTTGTATAATGATGTCAATGGGCAATTGACCATTATCGATTTTGAGGCTACCGGTATATTCAACAGAGGAATTTTCACTACCTATGGCAATATTGATCTGGATTGTACTACAACAGTGAATTACAACAAGGGAATACATTTAGCTGGGGGTTCATCTTTTTTTAAAAGTGGAAGCAATACAGCTATTGTCGGGCATGACATACTTGACTATGGCATTTATGCGGATAGAAATTTTACCAATGATACAGGTGCTGTAATCAGTATAAAGAGTATAGCCACAAATGGTTTTTATACCAATAGCAGCTTTTTTACCAATCATGGTACATTTGATGTAAAAGATTGCCCGACACAATTTTTTATTGGCATACAACTTTTAAATTCAGTTTTCACCAACAATGGATTGATCTCTATGGATAAATGCTATGAGGGAGTAAGGGTGTATACTGCTTTTGGTTCAAATAATTATGGAAGCATTATACTCAAAAATATGACAGGATTTGGTCTGAATTCCAATAAAAATTTCTACAACAGAGCTGGTGCAACAATTACGTGTTTTCACAATGATGGTATACCAGGTTTTTCATCAGGTATATGGCATTTGAATGAGGCAGGCACCGGAGACTTTACCAATGATGGCACAATCAACTTGTTGAATCTTTATTTAGGAATAGACCTTCGTACGGGCAATTTTATCAACAATGGAAATTTATACATACTGAATGTAAAATGGGGTGTAGAATACGGCAACTACACGGAGGTTTCTACTTTTACAAACAATGGAAATTTTTCGATCATAGGCCAAAATGATGCTGCTGCAGCTTCTATAAACATTGAATCCATAACCAATAATATATACAACTTTACAAACAGTACGACTGGAATCCTAAATTTTATCGATTGCGGCATGGGTATTAGAATGTTTAGTGGAGGAATGAAAAACGAAGGCCAGATCATGTTTAGGGACATTACCGACAAATGCATTTACTCAATACCATCTACTTCTGTTAACTATCAGTTTAAAAATTTCAGTAGTGGTACAATTACCATTGACACTGCAGGATATGGTGTTTATTTTAACGTGGTTATCAGTAATAGCAACAGGATTCCTTTCATCAATGATGGCACCTTTGTGTTCAAGAATATGAGTAATGAAGCCATTGATGGTAATAACAATTATCTAGGATTTACAAACAATGGTACTATAGCAGGCACATGCATTTTAGATTGCAACTTTGTCAATATACAAAGTAATATTAAACCCGGAGATAGTGGAATTGGGTTGATAAATCCAATCAATTTTCAAAGTTCAAATCCGACTTACTTTATTGATGTGAAAGGCATGGCTGGACTGGGATTCCTCAATGGTAATGATGGTATAGTATTTACTACCGGAGTTACTATATCAGGTAACCTGACCGTCTCATTATTAAACAATTTTAGTCCTGCACTTGGCAGTGAGTTTATTATATTTATTTCTACGGTGAGTATTAATGGTGTGTTTTCAAACATTATTTTGCCGACCATTTCTTCTGACCGAGAATTTGAAGTGCAGTACCTCAGTGATAGAATAAAACTAGTAGTTGTTCCAAAATTTACTATGTGGACAGGAGCAGTATCCACTGCCTGGAGCGTAGCAGGCAACTGGAATACAAATACAATTCCAGATTCCAATGCCTATGTAAAAATTGTAAATGTCGCCAATGATCCGGTAATAGGAGCTGGTACTTTTATTGTAAATAATGGTTCTGCAACTGCAAATTTTAGATGCAAATTACTGCAAATAGAAAGTGGCGCGATACTTACATTTAACAATACCAATGTAAATAATTATGGTACACTAAATATATATGGCACCGTTGTTCACAATGATGTCAATGTAGGGCAAATCAAGAACTGGACTGGCAGCACAATGGTGGTCTATAGTGGTGGTGCTTTAAACATGAGTCAGTAACTTATTACACACAGTATAAATCCAAAAATTACCAAGCCTCAATTGCATCCATAAACTATAATTTATTTACATCTGTTTTTTTATTGTATCTTTAGCTATGGGACAATAAACGATCAAATGCAAAAGAAAATTTTTGGGAAAAATGAGCTTATAATTTTTTTACTATTATTGCCTTGCTTCATTGCTTTAGCGCAATTGCCCAAGGTAATAATTCCAGACATTCCAGTACCATCGCATATAATCTACATTGATTTCAATGGGAATGATTCAAACTCAGGCACTTTTGATGCACCAAAAAAAACATTTAATGCAGCCATGCAAGCTTTACCATTTGGGTCAGCAGGTATCAATGGTGGAAATACTTACGCAGAAATCATTTTTAAAAGCGGAGACTACTATCCCAAAGGAAATTCAGGATTTGTACAAAATACAAGTGATTGGCGAAAACTCGAAAATGGTATATTGTTATACAGAAACATAAGTATGCGTGGCATAGGAAAAGTTACACTGCATGGGGATAGCCTTACAGCCGGAAGCCAATTACTCTATCTAAGTGGCAGTGGCATAAGTGTAAAAAACCTCAACATTGCAAATTCAAAATTGCATGGAGTAGCTATCATTGGCAGCAACATCAGCCATCATAAGAATGTGGTCATTGATAGTGTGAGAGTGGATGGTGCAATTGACAATGGCGTGTGGATTACAGGTTATGATAATGTCATAGTGCAGCATACTTCCATTACAAACACCTGCCTGAGAAATTATCAAGGCATTGGTTCATGCAACTGGGCTTCTGCCCTACGGGTGGAGAATAGCAGACATGCTACTTTGAGAAACAACGATGTTTTCGGCAATTGGGGTGAAGGTTTAAATACGAGTTATGTCAGAAATCTTAATGTGCATGACAATGTGCTTCATGACAATTATTCTGTCAACTTGTATTGCCATTCAAGTTCTAATGCAATCTATTCACACAATTTAATTTACAATATCGACAGCACTTTTTGGCGGTATTGTGGTGGGTCTGCCGGCAGATCCGGGACAGGCATTTCATTGGCCAATGAATTGAGTTGTACCAATGCATGCTTTTTCTATGGCAATATTTGCGGCAGCGTGCAATCATGCTGTGCGGAATTGGACTACGATCACCTCATTTTTCAAAATGTACCCTACTATCAAATGGATAGTGTCTTTATATTTAACAATGTCGTATTGGATGCCGGCATAGATACCTGGGATAGTTTTTCTGGCTTTAATAATTACTCAAATATATCCAATGTATTTGTGAGGCACAATACAATCATAGGAATGTCAGGAGATGCAAAAATCTTAAAACCAGCAGTAAGTTTTAATTTACAAACGCCTTTTATCAACTATAAGAATTTCAATTTTACAAACAATATTGTTTCTTCAGATTTTTCGAATGAAAAAATAGTCAACCTGCTGGCAAACACACCAAATGGCTTATGCAATAGCGCATGGGCTACTCAAACCAAGATGGGCTATAATTTGTGGAATAAAAAACCAAAAGTGTCAGGGTTAAATTTGGATACAGAAAGTGAGGCTGGCGATCTGCCTTACAATATCTCCTTTTCCAATTTAAATCCTTTGGTACCAGGCATGAACAATAAGTCCCTAATTTACAAAGTCAGTGTACCAAATTATATAAAGGATGACTTTTACCATAAGCCTAGGGTTGGTAAAACGAATGCAGGTGCTATTGAATTGGATGATTTGTCTGCAGATTATGACCTTAAAGTATCGACGCCATTTATATATCCTAATCCTGCAAGCAATCAATTATTTTTCAACGAAAGTTTGGTCAACGCTGGAATATCCATCCAAGATATGCAAGGCCATATAGTGAAAAGCATTTCTGGCTTCAATGGCAATTTTATTGACATTTCTGGCTTAGGAGAGGGTCTGTATATTTTGAATCTCAATATAAAAAACAATGAAAGCAAAATAAAAATATGCATTATTCGGTGAATAAAACTATAAGTCACTATTCAGGCAATCGGTTGTAATTTAGTCAGCTCCATTTTATACCTTTGATGTATGAAAGACATAATACTGATAAAACTTCATGCACTTATTGATAAGCAAATAGACAATGCCAGACATGCTATGGATGCTGCCCAGGAATCCGCTATGAGTGATGGCAAAAGCAGTGCCGGCGATAAATTTGAGACAGGTCGGGCTATTGCCCATAGAGACAGAGATATGTATGCAAAGCAACTTGCTGTGGCTTTGAATGAGAAAGAAGTGTTGTACAAAATAGATACCAAAGTAGTACATACTTTGGTTTCGCTTGGCAGTCTTGTGGATACTACTGCTGGCACCTACTTTGTATCTATCAGTATGGGAAAAATGGTACTTGACGATAAGCCAATCTATGCTGTGTCACCACAAGCACCGATTTGTGTTGGTATGATGGGTAAAAAGGTGGGAGAAAAATTTATTGCGCAGAATAGAGAGCATACTATTTTGGAAGTTTATTGAATAGTAATGTCTATTGACTGGCGTTCATATTACATATCTGTTTTTTTTACAATAGCCCACTCCTCTACCTCAAAGCCCTTCTCAATATCTTTCCCACATTGGTCTTTGGCAATTCTTTTCTAAACTCGACATGGCGTGGCAATTTATATCCAGTGAGGTTTTCTCTGGCGTGTTCCATCACTTCTTCTTCAGTGAGAGATTGGTCTCGCTTTACGATAAAGACTTTGACCACTTCACCAGATTTTTCATCTGGCACACCGATGGCCGCAGCCTCTAAAATTTTTGGATTCAATACCATGACATCTTCTATTTCATTTGGGTATACATTGAAGCCGGATACAATGATCATGTCTTTTTTGCGGTCTACAATTTTGAAGTAACCGTCACTTTCCATTATGGCTATATCACCGGTATACAGCCAACCTTCTCGAAGGGTATTGGCGGTTTCTTCTGCTTTTTTATAGTAACCCTTCATGATCTGCGGTCCACGGGCGATTAGCTCTCCGGAGGTACCAATGGGCACTTCTGTGCCGGTCTCATCTACAATTTTGACTTCTGTAGAGGACACGGGAAGGCCAATGTATCCAAGCCTGGCTTCTTTGCCAAGTATATTGCAAGAGATGACAGGGGATGATTCTGTCATGCCATAGCCTTCAGCTATGCGACAGCCTGTGAGCCTTTCCCACCTTTCGGCTACGGCTTTTTGCAATGCCATGCCACCTGAGACAGTTACTTTTAAAGAGGAAAAATCTATTGTAGAAAAACTATTGTTGTTCATCATGGCATTGAATAGTGTATTTAATCCGGCGAATAAAGTCACTTTATTGTTTTTAAATTTTTTGAGTAAAGAAGGGATGTCTTTTGCATTGGTTACCAAGATGGTTTTGGCGCCAAAGCCGATCATAGCAAGGCAATTGACAGTAAATGCAAATATATGGTACATGGGCAGCGGAGCAAGTGCCACCTCTTCTTTTTCTTTGAGAATAGGGGACATCCATGTTTTCATTTGAAGCATATTGGCAATCATGTTGCGGTTGGTCAGCATGGCTCCTTTGGCTACGCCGGTTGTGCCACCCGTGTATTGATGGATGATGACATCGTCAAGCCCTCCGTCAAATGGCTTAATGGTAAATTTTGTGCCTTGGTATAGCGCTTCCTGAAAATTTACGGTATTTGCTATTTTGTATTTTGGCACCATGCGTTTTATATTTCTTACCACAAAATTTACGACGCTGCCTTTTACTGAGCCAAGCATTTCACCTATAGAAGTGCAGATTACAAATTTAATCGCTGTTTGACTTAAAATTGCTTCTAAATTATGGGCAAAATTTTCAAAGATAACGATGGCTTTCACCTCACTATCGGTAAATTGGTGGAGCATTTCTCTTTGGGTATAAAGTGGATTGGTATTTACAACAATCAGTCCTGCTTTCAATGCTCCAATAATGGCTATTGGATATTGAAGACAATTTGGCATCATGAGGGCAATCTTATCTCCGGGCTCAAGACCACGTGAATGCAAGTATGACCCAAAATTGGATGAATATTCATTCAATTGAGCATAGGTAATACTTTTCCCCATGTTTTCAAAAGCTACCTTATCTTTAAATTTTGTAAGGCTTTCTTCAAAAAAATGTACAAGGTTTTTATATATAGCAGGATCAATATTGGCAGGAACACCTGGCGGATAATTTTTTAACCAAATTCTGTTATCGCTCATAAAATTAATAATTGTGGCTTGTAAAATTTAAATATAATAAAGTCCAAGATAAAAAGCTTTATTCAACAAAACAAAACACGGTGAAAATCTAATTTTGAAAACTAGGTCATTAAACCCATATTTCGAAATGAAATTTGGCACAATTGACCAATACTTTTTATGCATTGCTCTTTGAATTATTTTTTATCAAAAAACGAAATTTTATTTTATTGAATTATAATTGAAATTACGTGCCCAAAAAAGCCAAAATGGCGTTTAACAATTCAGTGGGTTTATCTGCATGCACCCAATGACCTGCATGAGTAATGGTAGCAATTTGAGCATTGGTAAATTGGCGGTGGATATTTGCAAAGTCTGGCTCTAAGATATAATTGGAATCACCGCCTCTTATAAAGAGCGTTTTTTTATCTGTTGTTTGGTTTTCTTCACCCACTTTAGTGAGAATATTGTTATAAGAAGATTCAAGTAAAGCTATGTTCATTTTCCATTCATATCCACCTTCTTTTTTCCGGTTGATGTTTTTTAATAAAAATTGCGTAGTAACTTCATCCAGGCCATATTTTTTGAGGTGCACATATATATCATCCCGATTTTCTGTATTGTCTACGTCCAGGTCTCTGATTGCCTGAAAGATCACTTCATGGCCAGCCTTGTATACTTTATTCCAAACATCGACGACAACTAGTTTTGCTACCATATCTTCATAATCAAAACAAAATTGCATGGCAGTCTTACCGCCCATAGAATGGCCTATTATATGGGCATTGTAGAGCCAGTTTTCTTGCATAAAAACAGCAAGATCCTCTGCCAATATTTTATAATTGAAGGCATTGGTAAAGGGTGATTTTCCATGGTCTCTTTGGTCTATTAGGTAAACCATGTATCCGTGGTCTGCAAGTTTTTTACCAAAGCTCTGCCAATTGTCAAGCATGCCAAATAAGCCATGCAAGACTACAATGGGAAAACCCTCACCTATAATTTTATAATTTAGTTTCATAAGTCAAAATTGATCTCGTACCTATCAAATCGATGAAAAGCATTAAGTTAAATTTAAGGTTCAAAATTATGGTTTTTGAGAGTCAATTTTGCATGAATAAGTAGAATTGGTCAAAATGGAAGCCAAGGAAGAAACGCTATGGCAAATAAAATTTGACCATTGATTTATCTGGTTTTTGGAAATCGGCGATTATATTATTTATTAAATATATTAATTGCTGAAATACAGTACTTTATAAATGATATTCTCAGTAAATATTTTAACCTAAATAATAAGGTATTTTTTTGGACAAAATGGCTTGATTTACAAAAAATTATCTTACTTTTGCGGCTCTTATTTTTTAACCTCTGTCACTCAAAAGTTAGTGACATACAAATACACTTTTTAAAATGTTAGAAGAAAATAACATTGAGAATCCGGAACCGGATGTAGTGCAGGTAGAAGACCTGTCAAATTTAGATGAAATTCTAATTGTAAACAACAATGATTCATCTTCCACTGCTCACGATGATTTTGACTGGTCATTGGGCAAAAGAAATACACTTTCTTATTCCAAAGAGCAAAAAGAAATTCACTTAAAAAATTACGAAGCTACCTTGAATTCTATCTCGGAATTTGAAGTAGTAAATGGTAGAGTATCTGCTATTCATGGCGGAGATGTAATCCTTGACATCAATTACAAATCTGACGGCTTGGTACCACTTTCAGAATTTAGGGACACACCTGAATTAAAAGTAGGAGACTATGTAGAGGTTTATGTAGAAAACAAAGAAGACCTTAGAGGTCAGCTAGTACTTTCCAGGAGAAAAGCAAAATTGCTTAAAGCGTGGGATTCATTGGTAGATTCTTACAAGAACGGAACCATCATCAAAGGTTTTGTAATCAGTAAAACAAAAGGTGGTCTTATCGTTGATTGTCTGGGATTAGAAACATTCCTTCCAGGATCTCAAATCGATGTGAAACCTATCGTTGACTATGATGGATACGTAGGAAAGACTATGGAATTTAAGGTTGTCAAAATAAATGAAGCCATTAAAAATGCCGTCGTATCTCACAAAGCATTGATCGAAAGTGATCTTGCAGAACAAAGAGAAACGATTATCCAGGGCTTGGAAAAAGGTCAGGTATTGGAAGGTGTGGTCAAAAATATCACAGATTTCGGTGCATTTATGGACTTAGGGGGCGTAGATGGATTATTGTATATAACAGATATATCTTGGGGTAGAATCAATCATCCAAACGAAGTATTGGAGTTGAACCAAAAGATAAATGTATGTGTGTTGGATTTTGATGAAGACAAAAAGAGAATATCTTTAGGTCTTAAGCAATTGACTCCGCACCCATGGGATGTACTTGACAAATCTATAGAAGAAGGTAGTGTTGTAAACGGTAAGATTGTAAACATAGAAGACTATGGTGCTTTCTTAGAAATCATACCAGGTGTGGAAGGTTTGATCCACGTATCTGAAGTTACCTGGAGCAATCAACCAGTAAATGCAAGAGATTACTTCACACTTGGCCAAAACTTTGAAGCCAAAGTCGTAACATTGGACAGAGACGAGAGAAAGATGAGTCTGAGTGTAAAACAACTTTCTAATGACCCTTGGACAAGCGTTGCAGAAAAATACGCCGCAGGGACAAGACATTCAGGAGAGGTAAAAAACTTGACGCCATATGGTGTATTTATCGAATTGGAAGAAGGTATTGGCGGTATGGTACACATATCTGATTTATCGTGGACTAAACGGTACAATCATCCATCAGAATTTACCAAAGTAGGTGAAAGGATCGATGTACAAGTTTTAGAATGTGATTTGGACAATAGAAAACTTTCGCTTGGCCACAAGCAAATAGAAGAGAATCCATGGGAAACATTTGAAAACGTATTCCCGGTAGGCTCATACCATCAAGCTACTGTAATTAAAAAAGATGACAGAGGAGCGATTATTCAATTGCCTTATGGTCTTGAAGCATACTCGCCTATCAAACATCTTAGAAAAGAAGACGGCAGTTCAGCAATGCCAGATGAGACATTAACATTTAAGGTTATTGAATTCAATAGCGATGAGAAGAAGATCATTGTATCCCATTCTAGGTACGTAGAAGACATCAAAAAAGAAGCTGAAGAAAGCGTAAAAGGTGAGATCGAAAAAGAGAAGGAAGAGACAAAGCGAATCATTCAAAAAACAAATGAAAAAGTAGAAAAAGCTACTTTAGGCGATTTGTTTGCGATGGCTCAATTGTCTACGGATGGATCTGCGTCATCAAGCACTACTGAGGCAACAGAGACATCAGCGGTTGTTGAGGCACCAGCGGTTGTTGAAGAAACTCCAGTTGTTGTTGAAGAAACTCCAGTCGCTGAAGTAAAAACAAAGGAGGTAGCTGGCGATAACTTAGTAAAAATTGAAGGCATAGGCCCAAAGATTGCTGATGTCATCAAGGCAAAGGGTGTTACTACCTTCGCTGCTTTGGCGGCTACATCACCAGAAACAATCAAGACCTGGTTGGATGAAGTTGGACCTGCATACAAGATACATGATCCAGCATCATGGCCAATGCAAGCAGGCTTAGCAGCTGAAGGAAAGTGGGATGAACTCAAAGCATGGCAAGAGTCACATAAGGGTGGTAAAATCAGTGCGGGCGATGATCTTGTAAAGATCGAAGGTATTGGACCTAAGATTGCAGAGATATTGCATACACACGGCATTACTACATTTGCTGCGTTAGCGGATGCTGCACCAGATGAGATCAAAACCTGGTTGGACGAGGCCGGACCTGCATATAAAGTGCACGATCCGGGTACATGGCCTGCTCAATCGGCTTTGGCCAGAGATGGTAAGTGGGATGAGTTGAAAACATGGCAAGATGAACACAAAGGTGGTAAGGCATAATTGCTGATCTTACTTAGTGTTTATAATAATATAAGCCGCTTCAGAATAAAATTTGGAGCGGCTTTTTTATTTTTAAATAAGTTTTATAGTTGATGCTATTAATTGCTGACAGAGTATTCTGAACAGTATCAATTCACAAAGTTTTCGCATAACTTTTGCAGATGATGTTTTTTATTGGACTATGTTAAGTCAACATATACTTTTTGCCAGGCAATGACTTTACTATACCCATAAATTCAAGATTGAGCAATTGGGCTGCAACTATAGATGAGGATAATTGTAAGTAATGTATAATTTCATCAATGACAGCTTCTTTTTTATTTCTGATATAATCTACAATTTTTTGTTCATCGCTATTGAGTTCTACAAAAAGGCTTGTTTGAATTGTCTTTTTTTGATTGCTCTCATCCCATCTTGTGATGTATACGAGGTCTTCTACTGACTCCATAAGATGGGCTTTGTTTTTCTTTATTAACGCATTGCACCCTCGTGATTTTTCATCGTCAATACGACCGGGTACAGCAAATACATCTTTATTGTACTCATTGGCAAACTCGGCTGTGATGATGGAACCACCGCTGGTATTAGACTCTACGATGATCAATGCGTCTGACAATGCTGCAATGATTCTGTTTCTCATGGGAAAGTTGGCTCTGTCGGGTTTTGTCTTACTCGGAAATTCTGTGAGAAGGCCACCACAATTGAGCATTTTAGAGGCAATATCCCTATGTTCGGAAGGATATATAAGATCGTGGCTGTTGCCCATGACTCCAATGGTTGGAATTCCATTTTTGATTGCTTCTTTATGGGCTATACCATCTACACCATAGGCTAGACCGCTAATGATTACGGCATTGTAGGAGAGGAGATCTTCGATTGCTTTTTGAGTAAACAATTTACCTCTTTCCGAAGGCTTTCTGGTGCCTACGATTCCTACAGTTCTTAGAGCATTGAGGTTAGACACATCTCCTCTGAAATAAAGCACCAAAGGGCTATAATCAAAATGTTTGAGCCGGCCTGGATACAGATCATCAAGAAAGTAAAGTACATTGATTCCGTACTTATGGACAAATTTAACTTCTTCTTCCGCTTGGTGCAGTACATTGGACTTAAGTATATCGCTAGCCCTGGATGTACCAATGCCGGGTACTTTAGCCAATGCCGCTTTCTTTTGGCTAAACACCTCTTCAGGGCCACCGCAGTAGGCAATGAGATTTTTAGAGAGTACTGGCCCTATATTGGGTATCAATGTGAGGGCAATTCTGTATAGGAGTTCGTTTTCGGTCATTGTACTTTATTATTTTATATATTGCCGTGCCTGGTCCAGGTCGCCAAGTTCAGTAAAACACTGGCCAATCATTTTATTTAATGTCGGATTTTCAGGGTCTATTTCGAGGCCAAGCCTCATATAATGTACAGCCCATTTGATGGATTCTATATCCTTTTTTACCATCATATTTTGGCCTACTTTTATATAAAAATTAATCAGCTTTGGCCTTTCATTTGTTATGGGATTGATGTATTTGAGGTAATCTGTAGTGAATTGAATATTTGGTCTATTCTTGATGCAAGGTTCAAATACAGAAAACAATTTATCTAAATCGCCGTCTAACTTATGGAGTTCACCAGCTATACCGACTGCCATTAAATTTGCATTGTAATAATCTGGTATGATATCTATAGCTTTTTTTGCATAGGGCAATGCTTCATTGAGCAATGCTTGTTTTTTTTGTGGGTCTTGGGCCACTTTGTATTCTTCAAATAATGCAGTAGACATAAATGAATTGGCCCGGGCACTGTTTTGAGAAACCTTGAGCGAACTTTTATTAAGGGTCATAGCATTGGCCCAATCTGGTACTCTTTTAAAAGAGAGTAAGGCGAATACCAATATAGGAACACACAGCATTGTCAATTTAAAACTGTCACTTGGCATCACTTTTATTTTATTGCCATAGTAATAGACCAACCATGTGAAAAGCAGACAAAAACCCAGTGATGGCATGTAGATAAATCTGTCATTCATAAATGTTCCCAGATTGATAACAAAATTGGACACAATAGTAAGTGTGATAAGATAAAAAGCTATGCCATAACCGCCAATACTTCTATTTTTCAATAATTTAAAACCAAGATAAATAAGAATGCCATGTATAACGAGAGACAACAGTACTTGCCAATCGCTAAAATGCATGATGGGAATAGCATAAGGATAATAATCATGGGTTAATGGAAAAGGGACAAACAGGAGCTTTATATACATCAACAAAGTATAAAGTATGGTTGCAATTTTTTCAAGTCCACTCATGCCTAAAAAAGGATTATTCATAATGTCCGTTATCTTTTCATTCAATTTTGGTACACCAGCTGCCTGGAATCTGATGAACAGATAAAGCATTGAAATGAGCAACAACCAAAAGAAACTACTCCATGCTTTTCCCTTTTGCTTTTCGCCAAAAAAATACAAACTCAAAGGGATCACAACTACAAAAGTGATGGCATTTTCTTTTGATAAGAGTCCTAAAAAATAACTCGCCAGACCGAAATACAAATATTTGTCAGGCTTACCATATATATAGTGTTTTGTAAGAAAATACAATGAAGTCATGGAAAACAGCATAGCCATGATTTCATCTCTACCCTTTATATTTGCTACGGCTTCCACATGCAATGGATGAACTAAATACAGTAAAGCTGCCAGAAAGGCAAAATCAAAGTAGGCGAAGATCTTTTCATTTTTATTTTGAAGCAATAGTTGCATTGCACGCATTATGACAATACAACTAAGTATGTACAATAAGATATTGATCACATGACTCAACCCTGGCCTCATTTTATCTGTGCGAATCTCACCTTTCTTGTCTTTAGAGCCGGCAACGTCATTTTCAATTTTCACTATAGTGGAATCTGGGTTTGAGGCCATAATTAGGCCATTTTCTGCTGCAAATGAAATTAATGACAATGGTCTGTAACGATTGCCTTGTACAAGGTTTTTTTGTTCTTCGAAATAGCCAGTCATTGTTTCAGTTGTAAGAATATTATATATACCACTAAATCCTTTTTTGGCAAATTTATTTTCAGACACCACAATAACATCATCAAGTACATAACCAAAATTGGCTGTCTTGTAATATATAAAAAGTCCTAACAAACAAAAAACAAAGACTTTCCAAAGATTGTTTTTTAAAAAATTGTCAGCAATTGGATATTGTATGGTTTTCTTTGATCCAACTTCTACTATATCACCTATTGTATTTTTTTGTTGGATTAATTGTTTTTTATTTTTTGCCATTTTTTATTTTTTCTATTATTTTAAAAGAACAAATAAATGTAATATTGAAATCTTTATTTTAATATTATTTTTGTCGCTGTAAAAATAGGTATAATATTTTTTGATTTCACTACTTTACAGCTACCAATTGCCTGTGGCATTTTGATGATTATTTGAGTTAAGAATATTTAATTATTCAGGTAATTATTCTTTGAGTAAATTTACAAAATTAATGTTTTAATGGACATTTCCGATTAGAGTAGAAAAAAATTAAGGCATTGTACATCACTGAAGGGCCATAATTACCGACCGTATCTTTGATTTGTAGACCTTTTATGTAAAACCAACCACAATTCGTACCTTTTTCTTACATTTACACCTCAATCTAATTTTTCAAAGCCAATGAGTCAATTTTGCGACAGTATTTATAAGCAGGCATATAAAAGAATATGGTTTTGCTTAATCATTTTTACCCTATTGTACAATGAAGGATGTGTACCCCCGTCGGATAGAACTGCCACCAAAGTTAGTATTGCTATCAATGATCCAGCGATAAGGGCCATAATCAATTTTCAAGACAAAGGGGCAGTGGATAGTTTATATCCATATTTTTTAAATAAAAATCCGAGTGTAAGATATGCAGCTGTAAAGGCATTCGCTTCTATAAGAGAGTCCAAGGCTTTGGATAGATTACTGCCTATGTTAAAAGACCCTATCGTTGAAGTGCGGGCAATGGCAGCTTTTGCAATTGGACAAATTGGTGATCCAAAAGCTGAGATTCCACTAATTTCTGCATTTACTGCAAAAGATACATTGAGTGTTAACAATGTATTCAATCAAAATGTATTAGAAGCTTTGGGTAAATGTGGGGGCAAAACTACATTGAAAAATATTGCGTCAGTGGTTTCTTACAGGCCCAACGATCAGTATTTAATAATGGGGCAAATGAGGGCTATCTACAAATTTGGCCAAAGAAACTTGTTTGACGATGTTGCTACAAATGCTGCTATCAACTATGTCTCTAATGAAAACTTTGGTCAAGAAATAAGGGTATTGGCAGCCAATTATCTCAGCAGATTTAAAGAGGTAAACATTACATCAATGTACGATAAGTTGATGTCTCAAATCGAAACAGAAGACAATGCCGAAGTGCGAATGGCCTTAGTAAATGCGGTAGGTAGATCCAACAATGCTTTTATTTGCAAGCGAATGATGAATCTTATTGACACTGAAAGAGACTACCGGGTGAAATGCAATATGGTTAGGGCGCTCGGCAATTTTGAGTTTGATTCAATTAAAAATGTTATTTTCAGGTACATCAAAGACCCAAATGTACATATTGCTATATTGGCTGCTGAAGTCATTGGTAAAAGAGGAAAAAAAGAGGAGCTGTATACTTATAAAGCAATAGTTAATGATAGCACACTAGATTGGAATGTAAGAGCCAAACTTTATAGTAGTATTGTAAAAGCTTCACCATTGTTTTACACAAAATTCAAAAATGAGGTAATTGCTGAAATACTTATTGAATATAATAAAAGCAAAAATAAATACGAAAGGGCAGAATTGATTATGGCCATTGGCCAAGACCCGTACCAATACCTGACCCTTGGAGGTTTAAAAGACAGAGCCAATACTGAAGTTGAAAAATCTACCCTGATCTTGGCTATCGGCGGTATAATGACAAATTCAACATTTGCACAGGCCTATGGGTCAAAATATGGTGAGGTCAAATCTTATATCATTAACTTTCTTATTCAAGCTTGTAAAGCCGGTGACCCGGGACAAATTGCGGCTGCATCATCTATACTTAAGCAACCTCAAATTGCTGCCAAGGAGTTTGT
>JAYUTD010000467.1:0-3250 GCA_043755305.1 Saprospiraceae bacterium | reverse complement strand
ATTTATAAATCAAATTTCCCTAACAATTGTTTCGCAAGTGGCTGCATTTTACCTTTAGATTTTAAACAAGCATCTTCACAGGGTTTTCTAATACCGATTTAAAAGTTTGTAAAAACTGTGCCCCTGAAGCGCCATCTACTACTCTATGGTCACAACTCATGGTTACTTTCATAGTATTTCCAATAACAATCGCACCGTTTTTAACTATAGGTTTTTGCACGATTGAACCGACCGCAAGGATACAGGCATCAGGTGGGTTGATAATAGCAGTAAATTCTTCAATATCAAACATACCTAAATTTGAAATTGTAAAAGTGTTGCCTTGCATTTCTTGTGGTTGCAATTTTTTATCTTTGGCTTTCGCTGCCAATGCCTTAACTTCTTGATTAATATAACTTAAGCTTTTTATATCCGCATTATTAATTACAGGCACCAATAGTCCATCTGCGACAGCTACTGCTACGCCAATATTTATATCCTCATGAACCCTTATTTTATCCCCCATCCACGATGAGTTAATCATAGGATGCTTTCTAAGTGCAACTGCACAAGCTTTTACGACGAAATCATTAAAAGAAATCTTTGTTCCCCCATCTGCATTAATTGCAGTGCGAGCAGCAATAGCCGTATCCATATCGATTTCCATTGTAAGATAAAAGTGGGGTGCAGTAAAAAGGCTTTCACCCAATCTTTTTGCTATAACTTTCCGCATTTGGGTGACAGGTATATCTCCATAAATGCTAGAATCCAGTGAAATTAAATCAGATACAACTTTTGGTTGACCAATTGAAGGAGCCGTTGCTGGTTTAGCCAAATGATTCTCTACATCTTTTTTAATTATTCTTCCATTTTCTCCAGTACCTTCAACCTCAGCTATATTAACACCTGCATTAGAGGCAAGAGATTTGGCCAATGGTGAAGCTTTGATTCTAGTTGTAGGTTCGCTGATAGCTTGAGCAATTGCATGCGTTGTAACTGTTGTTTCTAAATTTGCAGTTTCAACAGAGGGCGCAGTAGCAATAGGCTGGGCTATTTCATTTGTTTTTTCTGTATCACCTTTTGAAGCTTGATTTAATATGGATTTCCAATCTTCAGATTCTTGTCCTATTATTGCTATTATACCATCCACTGGTACTACACCTGAATTTACTCCTATGTATAGCAAAGTGCCATTGTGGTAGCTCTCCAATTCCATGGTAGCTTTATCCGTCTCAACTTCAGCTAAGATATCTCCCGGTTTGACTTTGTCGCCAACTTTTTTCAACCACGCCACAATATTCCCTTCCTCCATTGTGTCACTCAACCTTGGCATTCTTATTATTTCCGCCATATTTCTTTTTTTTTAGATTCGCAAATTTAAGCTATTATATTAATTAATTGTTTTGGAATTTTGACTAAAAAAAAAGGCCACAAAAAAAATCTGTGGCCTTACTATTATTTTTAGTGGTTATTTGTTAGTAACCTGAATTTTTATTTCCTTTTTGGCCTGAGCCTGTAGAACCAGAGCCTGGCTTTCCTCCTCCACCGCTACCTGCAGCAGGACCTTCAGGTTTTGCCATGTCAGCATCTGTAGGCTCACATAATCTGAATTCAACTCTTCTATTCATGTAATGTTCTTTTGAACCGTTTCCTTTTGTAACCATTGGAGCATCTTCGCCACCATACATTAACTTAAGTCTACTTTTGTCAATACCATAGTTAGATACTAAATAGTCTATAGCTGCCTGAGACCTATTGTATGACAAAACATTGTTATAGTTATTTGAACTTCTAACATCTGTGTGTCCTACAACCGCTACGCATATAGAAGGACATTGCTTCATCACTGTAGCTACGTGGTGCAAATGGCCATAAAACTCAGGCTTTAAATTGGATTTATCTAAGTCAAAGTGGATCATTGGTAAAAACCACTTACCACAATCTGACCCTTTATTTGCCTTTGCTCTTGAATCAATCATTCTAAAGACATCCGCTTCGGTTAGACAAGATTCACATTTTTTAACATTAGCAACACCATCCTTATTGATATCATATCCTATTGGAGAATAAGGCTCTTTGTCCTTATAATCTGGAATTTTATCATTATCAGAATCCAATGCTCTTCCTCTTGTATCCACTGAAGCTCCTGCCGGGGTGTCAGTTTCTTGATCCATAATATCAAGAACTCCATCAGTATCTGCATCGGTTAAATCCAATACAGGTCTTGCTTTAAGTTCAGCTATGTCATTCATTGTGGATTCTAAAGGATTGACCCAGTACAGAGGCTCTGTAGTAGATTCCATTTTACCAATATTGATTGCAAATCTTATATTAGTATAATGAGAAATATCAATATTTTGTGTAAAAGCGGCAGTATTTAAAAATCTGATTCCATCCAAATAGTCATTGTCTGTTGCCATGACTTGGTGCTCTATACCAATATTGAATCTCTTATTTATTTTTCTGGAAACACCAACACTTCCTGTAAACATTACATGAACATTGGTTTCATCACCTAATCTAAAGATACCTGCTTTTTTAGGGCCTTCAGTTTCATACTTTCCGTCATAGATTGCATTTAATTTGTCTTTGATTCTGCCTCTTCCAGCTTTTGTGTCGAATTCACTTTGTGAAAATCCAGTAGCAGTAGTTAAATTTTGGTAAGGGTTTCCAGAAGCATCTAACAAGTCCAACTTTGTTACATGGTTGGATAAACCAGCTCCAACTCCTAAGTACCAATTCCATTTATTGTTTGGTTTGTGAAAGAGGATATTGCCAATGTTGACAATACCTTGCATCACACCATATATTTGTCTAGTTTTGTGAGAAGGAAACCAACCTTGTGCATTATTGGCATAAGGTGCGTATTCTTTTTCAACTAAGCCTCCTCCAATTCCATCACCTCTATTAACTGAACTATGGGTATAAGGCTGAGGTTCTAAACCAGTAGCAACCCCATAAAACAGGTCCGCTCTGATAGAAAATGCGTAATGAATAGCTTTTCTGAGATGCAAGCCCAAACCATATCCGCCAGGAATTGTTCTGTCAACATCACCGTCGACGAAAAAATGACCTGCGTGAATACCCAACTCCCATGCATTTTTTGGCTTTGCTTTATAATTAGATTGACCCATTCTAAAACCGGCATCACCTTTTTCCTTCATTTCATCTGTTTGAGCATTAAGAGACATACTTATCAAAAATGCTACAAATACGTATAATTTTCTTGTCATAGTGAAATATATTTAATAATTCTAATTTTGAACAAATG
>JAYUTD010000466.1:0-3252 GCA_043755305.1 Saprospiraceae bacterium | reverse complement strand
TCGATCGAGTGTCGTACAAAGAAGCCATTGAAATGACTTACTATGGCGCCAAAGTCATCCATCCCAAGACCATCAAACCTTTGCAAAATAAAAACATACCCCTATACGTGCGACCCTTTGACGACCCTTCCAAAATGGGCACTAAAATTTCTGCAGATGAAGAAGCATATTATCCGCCTATTGTTGTATTAGAACCGGATCAGGTTTTGGTAAGCATATCAGTAAGAGATTTTTCTTTTGTAGCAGAGCACCATATCAGCGATATTTTTGCCCTCATGTTTGACCTAAGGTTGAAGGTCAATATGATGAGAAATACTGCAATTTCTTTCACCTTGTGTATCCAAAACAATGAAGATAAAATCAATCAACTCGTCAAAAGATTGTCCGATGAATTTACAGTGACTTTGGAAAAAGGACTGGAGCTCATTACCATAAGACACTATACCAACGAATCTATTCAGGAAATGAAAAAATCCAAGATTACTTTATTTGAAGAAAGATTGGAAAATACCATACAACTTGTGGTCAAAGATATACCATTGATACAAAGGAAAAAAGAATAAGCCCTTATTCTACATTATATCTACCCAGAAATTTTCCGTCGGTAGTTGAATAAATAGAGAATTCACCAATACAATCATTGTGTGCTGAATTTGTCGCCTCAATAAAAAAAACTGGGTCCAGATATGGCAATGGCGAAAGGGTATAATTTGTCTGTGTCATTCTCTTTTTTAGTATGTTTGGAAAGGTAAATGGATTGGTTTTGGCGGGCTGTTTTGTGGTTACTTCTACAATTCCATTCCTTCCCAAAGCGCCGTAATAATTTCTTAAGGTTTCGATTTTCCGATAAAATTTAATTGAAACAAGATCTTGTGGCTTGACGTCGAACAGCAGAGTATGGTCGTTAATTATGGTACCATCAATAATTAAAGTGGCCTTTACTTTATTCCATTTTTTTTCAATTCCGGTAAGTAAAAAGATAGATTTGTACCCGGATTCATTCTCCATTTTATAAGGCAAGATTACTTCTTTGAAAAACAATTCTAGATTTTCGAATTTTTCGTAATTATCCATGATGTATTCATTGTCTGCTTTTATTTTTGGGACCATTACAGGCAAGGAATCCTCTTTTGCCTCAAAAAAATATTGATTGATTTTGATTCTCTCCGCGCTGGAATTGTATAAATCATTTATGGGTAAATAATTATTTGCTTTGATTAAAACTGGTGTTTTCGTTTTAGGATAGTGCGGGCTCAGATTGGTATATTCGCTAATAGTATTGATGTTAAGGAATATAAAATTATTGTTGCTTTTATTTTCACTATATAAAACAGATATGATGCCATTTCCTAAATCTTGCACCTTTGTACAAGTCCTATTGCTTTGGTTAAAGCATACTACTTTACTTGATATGGTGGGGTCGGACAGCATATAAAACAATCTAAATATAGTATCAATAGCTGCACTAACATGTATTGAAGCTGAATATGACTTATCTATACCAAATTTTGTATTTACTATAGTGCAGCCGTTATTGCCCATAAGGTATTTGGCAATGTCAGAACGTTTATTGGTTTTAATAACTGGTCCATTGGATTTGGATTGTATGCTGTCTTTTGCCAAAAACGTAGCATAGTCATCGTACTTTCCATCTGTTACGTGTATAATATAAGTCTGTTCCTCGGCTACATCCACACCATTGGCCTGCAGTAGATAAGCTGTCAGCACATATGAGCCGGCAGATATTTCTGCAGGTAGAGTGAAGTATGAAATGAAGGTTCCTTGGTTCACCTTTACATAGTACATTTGTACAAGACGGCCGTTGGTACTTTCAAGTTTTAGGTATATATAAAGTGGCTGTTGTTTGATTCCATTTATGCTGAACTTTACATCTTCATTGGCCACATACACACTTTGAGGCACATTGAAATAAAACAGGCTATTGTTTTGACAAAAACCCGTGTATTGTACCATTAAAATAAATAGGACAAAAATATATTTCATATATATATTCTTTTGGAGGTTGCAATCCAAATAGTATGGGTTGAAAGTAAAGACAAAAGTTTTCTCACCATTGTTGCTATCCTGTTTAATAAATTTAGATTCATGGCCAGTAGGAGGGTTTTATAGAAGTAGATTGAGGAATGATTAGACATTGGTCGCATTCTTTAGGACGTGGTTGATTAAAAATAAAACCACAAGGATCTTTTACCAATATGCGGAGCTTGGTAGTGTTGGTAAAATGCTTAAAATCTCTTTCCCCACCTAAAGTAAAATATCCCAGTACTTCTTCTGTATCGTCATTGATGTTTTTTATATTTCCAAATAATTTGCCCGGCGGTGCTTTAAAAAGGCCATTACCTGTAGACAATACTTCATCTACTTTACTCCAATATGCATATGCTTTCGCATTAATATTGAATTGCCTGATGTGAAAACAAAAATTAGTTAAAAATTTATCATCGGGAAGCGTTAGCAAAATAGGATAGCCATCAAACACATTGGCTTTCAGTCTGTCTGCACTTATAATGTTGACATCTCCCTGATCCAATCCGGATGGTATGTAGCATGACTTATTGGTGGTGGACATAGGATTGAATTCTTTGAACTCATATTCTCCCGTTGTTCTAAACAGAAAGTACTCGTCATTGCTTATGGTGCCACTTGCGTTTAGTTGAATTCTGTCTTCTCTCACGATATTGCCCGCACTTGTCAGTGTTTCTAGTTGTACTATTTTAGTTCTTGGAGTGGCTAAAGTAGGTTTTTTTGGCATGGTTTCAAATGTTGATTCATACACCTGACCATTGACCAAAACTTTTAATTTATAGGATTCGCCGGATATGCCATTGGACAAAGCTCGGTAAACCCCATTCTCAAAGTAAGTAAATTGAATTAGCTCATTATTGTGTAGAATGGATACTTCCGCATTCGATATGACTTCTTCCTCTACTTTAGCGTCTTTGTCAAGAAGTACGCTCTTGCTTACCCTGATTTCCTGAATACCATATTGGTCTGTAAATTGGCCACTGATAATAAGGCGGTCAAATTCTTTAGAAAGATTATACTCCACTGTATCAATACAACCAGTCGAAAAAATACTATATGCAATTATTGTATATGTGATTATTGATTTCATTACCATTCAAGATTTAGTGTTATTGCCGGCAAAATAGTACCTAAAACAGCATATTTATAAGTTACGACCTTTTCAAATGGTTTTTGTCTAAAGAATAAGGAATAAGCATTCTTTCG
>JAYUTD010000465.1:0-8141 GCA_043755305.1 Saprospiraceae bacterium | reverse complement strand
TAATCTTCAAAGTTTGTATCTAATATAACTTAGTAATTGGGTTAGTGCTTTATTCAAATAAAAAAGCCCTGCTTAAAGAAGCAAGGCTTTATTTATTGTAAAAATCAACTTTTACTAGTTAATGACTACCATTTTTTTGGTAATAGAGCCGAAGTCTGTCTCTATGGTATAAAGAAATATACCGCTTGATTTAAGCTCATTTCCAGAAACTATAATTGAGTGTCTTCCTGCCTCGTAAAAAGCATTTCTTGACTGTAAGAGTTTGCCATTTAGATTCGTTACTTTGAAAGTTACATTTGATGACTTACCGATTTCAAAAACGATGGTTGTATTGTCTTTGAAAGGATTAGGGCTATTTTGTGCCATTAAAAACACATTGGATTGACCCTCTGTACTTCTATAATCAATCTTTAACTTTTGAATATTCATGTTTTCATCATATACTTCTTCTTTAGTCAATGCTGAAGAAGGCCATAAAGAAGACCTTAAGCTACCATTTTCCTTTGCCCTGAAATAAAGCGTGTATAAAGCTTCTCCCTTGGCAACAGATTTCAAATCAGCAGTACTCCAACTGGTAGAGATTAAGCCTTCATCCAATTTACTTACGCCGATATTATTTTCGTCAAAATCCAATGCATTGGCTTCTATTCTTACAAATTCTAAAGACTTATTGTCAAAATTGAAAGTGTTTTGAAGGCCGTAAAGCGTATAAGCTTTAGCTGCTTTTAAAGTAGTTTTTACTAATTCTCCACTTGAAAAGGAAGTATTTTCAACCATCATTTCAAATGGGTTGTTGGATCTCGGTTCTGCAATAATTTCTTCAGCATTTGCTTTAGCACTTAAGTTTACATCGCCAATTTTAATGCCTACAAAATCCTGAGAGCCCATTTCGCTTGTTGCTGACTCTATTACAATGGTTTCATTGAGTGGCCAAGGATTTTTTGGATCAGGAAAATTTTGGTCCTTTTCCACAAATCTCCAGGAATGGTTTGAAGGAAAAGTAGTTTCCATTCCTAGTATAACTTTTCTCAAAGCTACCAAATCGGCAGCTGAAATTGATTTAGTATTATTGACGTCAGCAGCTACCAATTTGTAAGGTGAATCAAACTTAGTTGTACCCAATATATGTCTTTGAATCAACACTAAATCTAATGTTGAGACTCCATTTAATATATCATTTTCCTTATTGGCTGTAACTGTATAATTTTCGTTTTCTTTAAAGTTTAAGGCATACCTTCCCTGGCTATTGGTCATGGTTTTTTTGACAAGGTCTTCTTTAACTTCAGTTAAAACCATTTCTACATCTTGGATGGCAGTTTGACTTTGGGTTACAACTGCACCATTGATCAATATGCTTCCAGTACATACATTGCTATTGTCTTGGATATCAATTCTTACCCTGCAAAAATCCTGATTTCCTGCAGCATCGGTTACCCACATTTCAAGGTTTTGAATACCCAATTCATTACAGTTAAATACTCTAAACGAGTCTGCTACACTACTGGAAAAAGAGAATTTGAGTTTGCCGGGGCAATTGTCAGAAGAACCTAAGTCAAAGTCCTTAGCCCAAATAGTTACTGTCTTTTTTATAGGGTCGTTCATCACTACCGTGGTTAATTCTGAATAACAGTATGGGGTAGGTTTTTTACAATCTTTGACAGTAAGGAAGTATGTACAATCTTTTCGGTTGCCACATCCATCTGAAACAGTTACAAAAACTTTATGCTTCCCTGGCGAATAAATGCCGCTTGCATTATTGGTCAAACCTTGTCTATCTATTGAGCCATCATTATTTAGATCAATCGTATAACTAAATTTTAAATCTTCCACAGGTGTGCAATCATCTGTAGCTTTATGTATAACCTCAAGCTGTCCCTGACAATTAGAACCTTCAATACATAAGGTAATGTCTTTGCAAGATTCAAATTGTGGTGCAACAGTATTATTGATTTTTATTACTTGAATATACTCATATTTTCCACCGGAAGTTGGATTATTGTCATTGAATGTACACCAATCAATAATGGTCCATTTTCTCAATATTTTTATACATACACTGTCGACAAAATCAAATCTTTGATCGCTGTATGAAGCAGCTACCAAACTACACTCATCGTTTTTCCATGTAGGCTTGCCTAATACACTTGGGTCCAAATTGTGGTCGCTACATCCAATTAAAGTTCTGTTTGCCACTGTATTCCAGTTTATATCTATTGCTTTAAAAGGAGTGTTGTCGACTACTGTTATTCTTTGCGTACATGTAGAAAGATTGTTGCTATTGTCAGCAGCAGACCAAGTCCTTGTGATTGTACCTTTTCCGCATTGATCTACACTTCCTGATTGTGTAAAAGTGACTCTTACTCCAGGGCAATTGTCTATTGCAGTAGCTACACCAGTATATGAAGTATCTCTTGGCTCCTGACAGTCTATGGTTAAGTTTTTAGGGCAATTGATAATTGGTCTGGCTTTATCCTGCACTTTGACAAATACCATACAGGTATTTGCATTGTCTTTTACTCTTCTAACAAGCCTGTCTTTTACACCTTCTACCTCATCCCCAAGGATACCAGAGTTGTTTGTATCAGTATATATATCAATTTCATCTCCAAATATTCCATTGCAGTTTGCATCATCCCAAACCCTTAGTTGTACCATGACTTCTTTACCTACGTCTTCACAACAAAATATAACGTGAGGGTTAAATGAGGTATTTTCACCACAACCTGATTGCATTCTTGCAACTTCGAAATCAAACTTGCCACAATTATCATATGATCCATCATCAAAAGTATTGGCATGGGCTTGAGAAAATCCACCATTGGTTAAACTCACCACAGTCGTTTGATCGCAAACAGCTACAGGTGGTATATTGTCTTGAACATATACTTCAGTAAAACATTCAGTGAAATTTCCACAATCGTCAGTAATGGTATACTTTATCCAGGTCAGACCTTTTGGTAAGCCTTTTATGGTATATTTTCCATCTTTTCTTGTGATATTATCTGTAATATATTTGCCATTTATTGGCGGAAATCCATTGGCTTCAGCAAGCAAGTAAGCTACAGTATAATCGACAGACGAACAATCAAAAATAATAGTAGGAGCAGGTACAAGATAATCTGCTGTACATGTATATGGATTGGTAAATACATTGTTATTGAAGTCAGGTGCACATGTCACAATTGGACCGTTTTTATCCAATACTTTGATTATTTGGGTATGCTCAATTATTCTTCCAGTGCACCAATCCAAAATTGTCCATTTTCTTAATATTTTAAAACTTGACTCACATATTTTAATTTTTTGATCGGTGAATACTGCATTTATTTTACAAATCCCATTGTCCTCTTTTAAGTTATTGCCAAACAAGGTAGGGTAACCTGATTCTGAAGCATCTGGGTATCCATTTTTATTGATATCCCAGATAGGATTGTTCTCACATGTGAAGGCTGGTCTTTGTACATCGTCTAAATTTAAAGGAAATTTAATACTATCAATATCTTCAAATTTGTAATAAATATATCTGTAACAAGGTTCAGCTGCATTTCCATATTTATCTTTAGCTGTATAAGTAATTACTCTTACAGCGGCATAATCATCATTGCATGAATAAGTTGTAAGTTCATTGGAAGCAATGGTAACAGGAACGGCATTGTCGCAATTATCAATGGCAATTGGAGTAGCAAAAGAAGTGTTGCTAAAACAAGACACTACCTGTGGTTCAGGGCATGAAATTTCTGGTCCCAATTTGTCTTCAAATGTAAGGTACCCCCAACATGAATTGCCACTGCATCTGTGTTTTATAGAAACCGATACTGCTTTTCCAATATAATTATTGCCTAAAATTGTCGTCGGCAATATAGTACCGTTGAGGTCTCTAACGGTGACTTCATACGAATCATTTGGATAAGCCTGACCTTCTAATATTAAATCAGGAGATACAATTAACCTACATTGGTTTAGGCTAATGAAGACATTGTCATCACAGACCAAAGTCGAATTGCTTTCAATTTTTAAAGTCGCAATATTTGAACCTGAACATCCCCCGGGAGTAGATTCACTTAAGGTTAATGTGTATGTACCTTGACTGACATTTGGAAGCAATACTTTTACAAAACCATTTGGTTGGTTAAAAATAGTTGCAGCTCCTGTAATACTCCATGAATAAGTATTCCCTGCAGTGAAAGTGTCCACTTTAATTAACAATGTATCCTTTGCACACCCATAAAAATCTCCAATTATTTTTGGGGTCGGATTCAAACATTGAGCTGCTAATGATCCACTAATCATTAAAAGTAAGGCCAGTAAATTAAAAAATCTTCTCATTAGTTTGTCTTTTTTCAATGTAACTCATTGATTTTTTATTAATTATGGATTATTCCTAAAATACATTTTTATGTACCATGTACTAAAGCCAAAAAGTGTGCCATTTTTTGAGTAATGAATGAAACCTACTCTTGCGAAGACTTAACTGAAGGATAAAAAATTGATTGAATTGTACCTTTTTTACACTTAAGCAGGAAGTTGATTTGCTATTTATTGGTAAATAGCTAGGCTGAAAAATGAGAAAAGATTGGCCAAGGCAATCTAACACGAAGCATCGTTAGATTGTTAAAAAGTAGGTATGAGAAGAAATATATAATGAAAAAGCCCCCAAATCTTTAAAGATTTGAGGGCTTCATTCATTTTAAACTTGAAATATTTATTATTCCACAATTATAAGCTTTTGAGTGAATAAGGTACCTGCTACATTAACATTCACCAAGTAAACACCTGAGGCTATCAAACTTGTATTTATTTTAAATACTTCGTTTGACTCCTTAAGATCACTGTTTACTAATTTCAATACAAGTTTTCCAGTATTGTCATAAAGCGCAGCATTTACAGCATCTCCAACCTTTCCGGATACATTTATACCAAAGTATTCAGAAGTAGGGTTAGGATAAACACTTACTTTTCTAGTGACAGTTAAAGGAATATTAATCGAAATGACATCAGAAAGCTTTGCTGATCCATCAAAGTCTACTTGTCTAAGTTGGTAGTAGTAAATCTCTTCACCATCAACTAACCTATCATCGGCAAAGTTGTAAGTTAATTCCTTTGTTGAATTACCAGTACCTTTTACTTGTCCTACTTTAACGAAATTGACTCCATCAAAAGACCTCAAAATTTCAAAGTAATCATTGTTCACCTCTGAGGCTGTTATCCAAGTAAGGTCATTTTGAATTTCCCTTTCATTGTATTTGCCGTAGAAAGTTACAAATTCAACAGGTAATACTATTTCTATCTTGATTCCTGCATCTAAATCTCTGACATTTTCTCCAGGATTCAATGTAAGCGGTAAAGTTGTACCCATTGTGGCATCAGTAACATCACTGTCCAATTGATCGCTGCCACCACCATTATTAGGCGTTACAAATACATATCCATTTGGTATTTTAACTTTAATATAATAGTCAGCTGGCATCAACTTTTCGAATAAATACCATCCTGGTAATCCTGTATCTGGGCTGTTTTGAGTAGGCATTTCGGCTACAAATATGCTGGTGTTTCCGGGGCCCACTCTAAATAGCTGCACAATGACTCCATTGATTCCTACATCTTCTGGCCCTTGAGTTGCATTACTAGGATTTGCTGTTGTATTTTGGTCTATCCAAACATAATCTCCTATGCTAGCTTCTTTGAATATACCTGCATCCACTGTCAGATTTCTTTCTGAAGGTATTAAAGTATATATTGGTGTAGTACCAGAAGCGCTATTCACATCGCTGTCCTTATCATCAACTGTTTTGTCAGCACCTGTAATAAAATAACCAGTAGGTATTTCAAACTTTACAAAATAAGCTTCTGGAGACAAATTATCGAACAAATAGTAACCTTGCTTTGAAGGATTATTAGGATTGCTCATTGTTCTTGTTGTGTCTACAAATGTGCCATCGGCTTTGTATAAATAAACTTTTACATTATTTACGCCTTTCTCTGTTATATCTTGAACACCATTTGCATTAGCATCATCCCAAACATAATCACCTATGGCGCTTAACATAAAGAATCCAAAGTCAACAGTAAGGTTTGAGTTTTTATTTACATCTCCATCATTGGTAGGTTCTGTATTTGCTACTAATGTGACAGCTTTACTTGCTATCCTTACAGACAATCCTGTATCAAATCCATTGTCATCATTATTTATGTCATTGTCTGGATCAACAATAATTCCGTTGCCAGTACTAGTTGTATATCCTTTCAAGACTCCACCTGATTCAAAATTGACTGGTAATACTTCAACCACATAGTTGCCTGGTGCAAGATTTTCGAACAAATACAATCCATCCAAATCAGTTACATCAGTTCTACCGGTGTTTGTATCTGGCTGCCCATCATTGTCAGAATCCATCCAAAGTGCCACTTCTACACCTGCAAATGGTTGTTCATCAATTTCAAAGGCACCAGTGTTGTTTTGATCGTCCCAAATAAAATTACCTAATGACATTGGCGGATATAAACCTGCATCTACCTTCAATTCGTTTTCACCAAGTGAAATGGTAACAGTGTGCGATAATCCTGTTGTTTTGTTTGCGTCACTATCATTGCCAGCATCAAAAGCATCCGTAAAGAAGCCTGTGACATTTGGTGTTGTGAATAATAGCCCGTTTGGTTTTACAAACTCTACCACATAACTTCCCACTAAAAGATTTTCAAATAAATATGCTCCATTTGCATCCGTTACATCTGTTTTAAGAGGAACAGCTGAATCTGGTGAACCATCTTTATTGGCATCTTTATACAAGTTTACCAATACATTTTCAACGCCTGATTCATTTGCATCTTGCAAGCCATCACCGTTTGCATCAAGCCATACATAATCACCAAGTGTAGCTGTAGAAATCAAACCAGCATCATATGTCAAGTTTACTTCGCCACTTACCAAGACTTCAGAAGGCATTACACCGCCTGGATTTATATCACTGTCTACATTGTCTACACCTTGGTCTTTGAGTGTAGCAATATATCCGTTAGGTATATTAACAACCACTGTGTATGTTCCTGGTATGAGATTATCAAATAAATACTCGCCATTTGGTCCTGTGATTTGTATAGAAGGTGGTACCAATATCGGAGGTGTACCAACATTTAGAACACCTGTGATAGATACCTCAACACCTGGTATACCTGATTCTGTTGGGTCTTGAATACCATTTGCATTAAGGTCTATCCATACATAATTGCCAATGCTTGCCGGTCTATAATAACCCGCATCAATTGTTTTATCGTTTTCACCATATGACAAATTCACTACATCGCTGTTATTTGTGGTAGGGTTAACGTCACTATCTTTAGCATCATCAATACCCTGATTTTGGAGGGTGTTATTGAATCCAATTGGATCACTGAATACTACAACATAATTACCAGGTGCAAGATTTGTAAATTCATAGAAACCATTAGGCTGGGTTGATGTTGCTAATACTGGGTTACCGTTCGCATCCAATACAGGATTTCCTGCAGTATCAGTTAATTTTACATTTACTCCACCAATTCCTAATTCAGTTGCATCTTGAATTCCATTCGCATTGGTATCTTCCCAAGCATAATCGCCAATAGATCCCGGTAAATCGCCACATGCATCATCTGTAACTTCATATGTACCATCTGCATTTCTATCCAAGTCTGCCTTGTTGTACAAGCCTTGATTTGGTCCAAACGATCCAGAATTACCACCTCCGCCTTCACATTCTGTATAGGAATTGTTTCCTGAAGAACCAGAAGAATAATCTGGGATTATGTTAAAGGTAACATTGTAAATATGGGTTGCCATAGCAGCAATACTAGTATTTGTAGCCAATGTCGTAGATCCTGTCGTATTCATCGATCCACTCGCCTGACCGCTGTATGTACCACCGTTGATCGTAATGTCGTCATCAAATAATGGTGTATCCTTTAGGCTATATGTACCAAGAATTCCACCAATATTTTTAACTGTTATTTTATAGCTTACATTAAATGTACCATTGGATCCTGGAGTCACCGAAACAAAGTCTTTTTTCATGATGACATATGGTAAGTCACCACATGCATCGTCTGTAACTTCAAATGTACCATCTGCATTTCTATCCAAATCTGCCTTGTTGTACAAGCCTTGA
>JAYUTD010000464.1:0-8153 GCA_043755305.1 Saprospiraceae bacterium | reverse complement strand
ATAAGACCAATGATGTAACCACATTTACTTTATCAGAATTTTCCAGAACACTGACATCCAATGGCAATGGAACAGACCATGCCTGGGGGGCCAATGCTTTCGTTGTGGGTGGTGCTGTAAACGGACAAAAAATATATGGTGACTTTCCCACAACTCTAGCTTTAAATGGACCTCTGGAGGTGGGAGGTGGAGTATTTATACCTACTACTGCCGCAGAAGAATATTTTGCAGAAATAGCGTTGTGGTTTGGGGTAGCACCAAGTAATTTAATAGATTTGTATCCTAACTTACCAAACTTCTATAGCTTAGGTGCGACACATCCTGTAGGATTTTTAAATTTCTAAAAGATATAAAACAAAAATAGAAAAAGGCCTGGTAGTTTATCAGGTCTTTTTTTTTGAAAAACCTTTACTTTATTTCCTGCGAATAAAAAATAAACCCCGCTGCTCTAAGTCTTCCTCAAAAAAACGGGGCTGGTCGGCCCAAAGTATCTTTAGGATAGGACTTCGGTCGAATAGGGAATAGTTAAAAGTTAAAAGTTATTTGTCAATGGGAAAGTTGAGTTGGATGATGTTTAACCAATAAGATTAAGGGAACAAGTCAAGAAATATATGGAAAAGTTCCACGATGTCCAAAATTTTCCTTCAAAAAATAATGAGCCAATCTCCGTTGCTATAAGCCTTCCTCCCAAAAAAATGAGCCGGTTCAATGTCCCCTAGCCCAAGTCTTGCTGCAAAGCCAACATTAAATGTAACTGTTCGATTTTCTTTATCTTTTAACGGCAATTAAAACTATTTGCTGAAACTAATCAAAAGTCTTCTCAAAGAAATTATTGTCGCCATTCTAAGCCAGGTTGTCTTTTACAATTTAATTTTCTTAAATGCAACTATTTTTAAGTTGCAAAATTGAAAATCTCATTATATCTTTGTGCCATGAGTAAAAAAGAGAAGTTGATAGCTAAATTATTAAATTTTACAGCAACATTCAATTTTGATGAATTAGAAACATTGCTTTGTAATTTGGGATACAAAGTAGAGAAAAAAGGTAAAACTTCAGGCTCAAGAAGGGCATACTACAATGCAGCTATTGACCATATCATTCGAATTCACAAACCACATCCTTCAAATGAAATTAAAAAGTATGTAAGATTACTCATCATTAAAGAACTTAAAGACAAAGAATTAATATGACAGACAAATTAGTTTACAAAGAGTTTATTGGATCTATTCATTTTTCAGCAGAAGATTCCACCTTTTATGGCAATGTTGAAGGTGTCAACGACCTGGTTACATTTGAAGGGAACACTGTTAAAAAGTTACAAGCTTCATTTAAAGAAGCTGTTGAGGATTATTTAGCCATTTGTATTTCCAATAACAAAACACCACATAAATCATTTAAAGGATCTTTTAATGTAAGAATTTCCCCTGAGTTACACGCCAAAGCATTCAAAAAAGCAATGCTCGAAGGAAAGTCTTTGAATGAATTTGTAGAGACTGCCATAGCCCATGAGATATCCTGATGTGAATTATTTAGCTGCTTGAAGTCTTATCCTACACAAATGGTCGTCTTCCTTCGCTATCGAAAATATTCCTTAAAAAAACAAACTCGTCGTCCCCATGATGCTTGGGGCCAGACTTCGACCCAATATGGAATAGTTATCAGTTATTGGTTATTTGTTAATTGGAGAGTTGAGTTATACGGAGGCAAAATATTCATTGGTCAGCTGTTATTTCTTCTTTTACTTTCTACAAAATAAAAATTGCCTACCTTAAACCTTACGATGAAAATAAGTGAAAACACAGCAATACATGAAGGCTACAATTTGGGACTTCAAAACTAAAAAAGTAAATTTGTTCCATGAATAAAGAAAAAAAATCAATTGTCCCGGATGAAGTTGTAATCAATAAAATTTATGTTTTAAGAGGAGAAAATTAATGTTGGATCGCGATCTGGCTGAGTTGTATGGAGGCAAACCAATGAGATTAAGGGAACAAGTCAGAAGAAACCTTGATCACTTTCCAGAAGATTTTATGTTTGAAATGAGTAAAAAAGAGTTAGAAAATAGCTGACCATGAAGAAGATATAGCAGTGTTGTTTAGTTATTTAAAACAGTTATTAAAATCAGAAGATCAAAAGCACGGTCAAGAATCAAGAAAAAGAATTGGCTATAAAAAAGAAGAATAAAAAGTCTTTAAAAGTAAATCTACCTTTTCCTTATAAAATATATCCCGTCCCTGATAGGCAAGATACATGCATCGACCCTTTCATCCTTGCCTACAAAGTCATTGAATTTTTTGATGGCCATTGTTTTTTTATCATATGCAGCTTCGTCTAAGACCTTGCCTTTCCAAAGCACATTATCAACTAAGATTATGCTTCCTGGGACCAAGGAATCGATACATATGTTATAGTACAGAAGGTTGTTTTCCTTATCCGCATCTATAAAGACCAGTTGCGGTTTGTCTTTCAGTATAATGTCCTCCAATAATGTACCGGCTTGCCCTACCACCAATTCAATTTTGCTGCCATAACTTGAGGATTGAAAATTTGATTGTGCAATAGCTGCAATTTCTTCATCACACTCTATGGTTATGACCCGACCATTGTCACCTACAGCTTCTGCGAAAGCCAGTGCTGTATATCCGGTAAATGTGCCTATTTCCACTACTGTTGATGCCTTTACACCCAAAGCCATCATCTTTAAAAACACCCCTTGATGCCTGCCACTGATCATATGAGATTGTAGTACCCTGAGGTGGGTATTTCTTTCTACAACATCCAGATGGCTATCAAGATTGTGGGCATGGTGGTCTAAATAATTCTGTAGTGCAGATGATTCGATCATAAGATTTTTTTCAATGTTGATTTTATACCACTATGGGCAAATACCAGTATAAAAATAAATGTTGCCGCAAGGTAAAAGTTGATGTTTAAAAATTTGTTTTCTTTAAATAGTAGAAATGACATAAGGATGCCATAGACTGGCTCCAGGCCCACGATGAGGTTGGCATCGAAAATAGGTATTTTTTTCAGCGAATTGACCGCTAGCAGAAAAGCGACATTGGTACAAAGTACAGCCAATGATACAATACATACAATATCAGAAATGGACACAGGTGCGTGTGCCATGAAGCCATCTTTATTAAAGTAATACAGGGCCAGCGGGGTACAAAATATAAATACCCCAATGAATTCGTAAAACGACAGTGTATAGGTATCCATGCCTTTGCCCATAAAGTCTTTGTTATACAGCGAAAATATAGCGGCAAATAAAGCAGCCAACACACCTACTATAAAACCGGGCAAATTGAAATCTTTGACCCCATCGATCAGCCAATACATAAGTGGAATATAAAGCAAGGATATAAAAAAGTCAATTTTATCAAAAGGTTTTTTCAATATGAGCGGTTCAAATAGTGAAGTAAAGAAAGTAGTAAGCGACATACACATCAATGCCACCGATACGTGCGACAATTTTACTGCACCATAAAAGCAATACCAATGGATGGCTATAATAAAGCCTACACCTAACAATTTTAACGGCAGGGCTTTTATTAGTTGGCCAACATTAATTTTTTTGATAATAAACAAGCCTACAAAAAATACAATGGCAATGACCATGCGCCACCATACGAGGACAAATGTATTTAATGTCAATGCCTTGCCCAGGATGGCAGTAAAGCCAAAGAGCAGGACAGCGATATGGAGTTCGAGATAGGAACGGAATTTGGAAGTAGTAGATGTAGTGGTGCTTGACAAATTGTATGGTTGGCTTTGACGTGTAAAAATAGGAAAAATATTACCTTACCGACATAGTCTTCCCATTATTTATAATCATTTGACTTGATAATGGCATTGTCAATCCTGTTTTCTCACAATCTGCATCAATGACAATCGTGCCCTTGAAAGATACCGGCGGTTGTAGGCCTGTGTCCCAGTTGGTATTGGTCGTCCAGAGATTGCCCGGCCCAGTAAATATAAATCTGCGGCATTCGTAGGCACCTATGTCAAATGTATTTGTCCTTGTGTATCCACTTACATCATTAACTGGTGTCATGGTGGCCGGGTCTCCGGCATTGATAATGACACTGTTGATTTGCAATTGCAGACCATCATCATGGGTAAACCAAATACCATCTTGCCCCTGACCTGAGTTGGTATTTATAAAAAGTGGGTCAGCATTGAGATTGCCGGTGCCTGGACCAGATATAATGTGAGGCGGTACCTGTCCTGTAAGATTGATATCAGTATAAGTAGCCGTAAATGAAGCGCCCCCAAGTATAAAAAATTGAGGCCCGGCTCCTGATGCAGTATTGCCCCAAAATATACAATTTCTGAAAACCGGATTGCTATTACCTGAGCTGCCGCCCGCTGAATTGAGCCTGTCGCATACTACACCACCTCCATCGATGGCTGTATTGTTTACAAAACTTGTATTGATTACAATAGGATTTGTATTTCCATTGTTACCACCCCAGCAATACATGCCACCTGCACGCTGTGTCGCATGATTGTTGTACAGTACACAATTGGTAATAGTGGGGCTGGCAATTCCATTCAATAAACCAAAATTATCTATGCCGGCTCCACCCATAGCGGTATTGTTGGTGATGATACAATTGGCGATGACAGGGCTGGCATTGCCTCCATTGTAACCACTATTGAATATACCGCCACCAAATCCGGAATAGTTATCGGTAATAAGACAATTTCTTATGGTCGGGCTACATGTGTTGCCTCCATTGCTGCCATTGTTGTAAATACCTCCACCAAGACCATCTGTAATCGTAGGCGTTCTTTCATCATAGGCATCTCTGATAATAAAGCCATCGATGACCGCAGTATTGTTTAAATTGGTATTGCTGATGACATGATAGCTATTGTCATTTGCAGCAGCTGTGCCAATAGCACCACTCAATGTGCTCGTAAGACCATTGGCAAGATTGCGCTGAGAAAGCATGGTCTCATTGCCTTGAAAACCACCATAAATTATTACGCCATTTTTCATACTGAAAGAAATAAGCCGATTGGCCGTAGTCGTAGTGAAATAGGTCCCTGTAGCAACCCATACTTCATCACCAGAGCCGGATACGGCAATTGCTGCCTGAAGCGCAGTGCCAGAAAAAGCATTGAGCCAGCTGCTTCCATCAAAGGTACCACCGCCTGACGGTGTTACATATCTTATGGTAGCATAAGAGTAAAGCGTTGCGCAGGTAACAAATATAAAAAGTACAAACAATCGTTTCATTACTTAATACTTTTTGATTGTAAAAGAGTATTTTTTTGTTTCATAGAATGATGCGCTATTGGTAAGCATCTACGTAATTTTAAACGACTAACCTGGCAGTAACCTCACCCATTCACTTCCTATTTCAACTTTATATATATACTTATCATTAGTCTCACTTCATTAGCTCATTGAACATAAGGGCATCAACCATTTTTTTCACTTCAAATTTTAATATCCCCAAAGAAAGCTCCTTTAAGCGTATTCAATTCATTTACAATCAAATCAAAATTCTCTTTCGTGGCTTTTAAGTCAATATGCTTGCCAATGATTGTTCGATTTCTGTATAGGATAAATGTATTTTCTGCGTTTGGATCAATTTTATTGAGGTCCACCTCGCTTTCTGCATCATTCATTGAAGGAACATACGTCAAAGCAATATTTTTTAAATTTAGTGCCTTGCCCAATTTTTCCAATTGATTTTGAATTTTCTTCTTATCATAATCTACATTATTGCCATATACAAAATAAGCTTTCAGATATTTCTTTCTTTCAGCACTTTGTTTATCTAAAAACAACAACCATTGTTTTGTATCATCCCAATTGGGATTGATGCCAACAAAATAAATTATACCCTGGTAGCGACCATATTTACATACCGGACATGCTCTAGTACCTCTGTCGGGCCCATAGGCATGGTATGGTATAAAAGATGGTTGATCCTCCCCGATATTCAATCCTGAATCACCTTCTGCTTTAATTTTTTCAGGATAGTTTGGGATATTTAGCCCTAAGACAATATCGTGTTCTGCAATCTGCAGGTCTCCTATATTGAATACCCTTAATATGCCGCTACCACCGCGTTGTTCCAACTTCTTTCTTTTTGCTGGTGTCAGTAGTTTGTCATCGTCAAATACAAATTCATCTATGTAGTATTCATTGTCAATGTTTGGTTCTTTGATTGCAGGATGTATGTGTGCTTCAAAGTTACTATTTGGATAGGGTGCCGGTCTGACTGTATAAAAGGCATATCTGCCCATGGAATCAGATTTTACCCAACCTCTTATATAGCCATGTCTTACCACCCTTGAATCAAGTCCTGGTTTATAGGCATATAAACCATTGATGTCTGTGTGGTAATAATACAGGATGACATTCGGAGCAGGTGTTTTGCCGTCCAATTTATACATAGTACCGGTAATTAAAAGTTTTTGGCCTTTTTGTGCCCAACCTTTGCTTGTGTCAATAGAAAGGATTTTTTCTGGCATACCTATATACATAAATGCTCCGTTTTCAAATGGGCCACCAACTATGCCATTTTTCTCCTTTGGAATTAAACCGGGCAAAGAAGGTTGTTTAGATTGTCCTATACAACTTACCAAAAATAGAGCTAAAAATACCGAATAAATAAAGTACACTTTTTGTCTCATCATTTTTTTCAGCAAATTTATTTTCAAAAATACCAATAATCAACATAAATGTGCCAAATGGAGGTCAATTTGTGGTCAAATGATGGATTTTATTAAATAAGGGCTTGAAATCAGCTGCGTAAGTTCGACTAAGACGCAAAGAAATAGTATTGCTCATGGACAGATCATAGTCGCCATTAAGCCTTGAAGTGTAAGATACAACCTTAGTGATGTTTACAATAGTAGATTTGTGTATTCTTATAAAAACTTCCGGATCAAGTTTAATTGACACAGACCTCAGTGTTTCACTATGCAGGTATTTTTTTTCTGCCGTATGTATGTCTATATAAGGAGGATTAGCCAAAAAATACAAGATATCATCCACCTCAATACATTGCTTTTTACTTCCATCAGAGACCAAAAAAGTACGAGTGTGTTGAGCCTCCATAGGTTTCTCTTTCACCTCAGAAAACATAGCTTCACCTTTTGTTTTCTTTAAATAAAAATTAAAAGTTACTATTGGAATGGAATAAATGGACAACAAAAGATAAAAATGCTCTGCTAAGGCATAGCTAAAAGTTTGAAAAATAGCATAAGTATGGTAATATAAAGCCTTAGATAGCAACCATACTATACAGGGAAATGCAAACAAATGAACCGCAATAGGCACGGTAATCAGAACTATCAGTAATTCAACTTTCTTTTTATTCTTACTATAGCCCCCAAAATAATATTGCGCAAAACACAAAGGTACAAATAGCCACCAAAAAGAACTGAAGATAAAAGATTCAATGAAATAGAAAGATGTATTGTTCAATTCGGCCCTTACGCTATCCTGCATCCAGGTAAGTATAATGATCAGTGAAGCGAATAAAGCCAAAATAGTGGCCACCGTTCTATGGGTAAAATTTATTTTGGTGGAGAGAGTGCTGTTCATCTGTTTACAAATTACAATCAACAAAGTTATACATTATATTACTTTTAAAAAACCCACAATACAATTGAAATACATCATTTCAAGATGAAAAATGGAAGGCCTTCTATCGCTTGATACATAGTAAACAAGACAAAACTAAGGTACAGTGATGCTCCAAAGTAAATATACCATTTTGCCTTTCTTTCGTCTAAGTATCTATTAGAAAAGTAATAACCCATCAATGGAATAACCTGTAACGAGTGAATACCAAAAAAATGAGCTACCCTAAGGTCTCCAAACGTAGTACTCCAATTCAATAAGGGAAGGCCAGATTCGCCCATTTGACCACCAATGTTGTGGGAATTTATTGCACTCATGTACCCACCAAAAAAACTAAAAACCACAAAAAACAGCAGACCAATCTTTATGGATAGCGCAAAGGGCTTGCCAATGGTATACGTTTTTTGGAGTATAAATCTTGTGGAGATGATAAGTGTTGCAGTAGTAAGCCATACAATCATGACACCCATGAGTGCATATAAAATACCGCTTACAATATCAGATTGATTGAAGTGCGATAGTTTTCCCCTAAATGCCTGTA
>JAYUTD010000463.1:0-3259 GCA_043755305.1 Saprospiraceae bacterium | reverse complement strand
TTTTGAACTTTGCCTGGGCTGCCTTGTTTACAAAAAATACATCATCGCCTGAAGCGATGTCACCATTGCCCTCAAATCCATTGACATTTATAAATACTTCCTTTTTAAAGGCAAGATTGGCACCATTGGCAAGGAAGTAATTTTTATGGTAAATGCCATTGGCAGTTACGGCCATCATAGCAGCAGTATCGTAGCGTTCATATCTACTTATTGTATTATCTACTTTTATTATTTTAACCGACCCGACAACCACATCTGCACCTTCATTAAAAAAGCTTGATGCAATAAGAGCCAGCCATTGATTTGGTACGATGCAATCTCCATCCAGTGCCACAATTGTGTCGAATTTTGCATTATTTATTCCATATGTGAGGGCATTTTTTTTACCTTTTTCAGTTATAAGAGAAAGCACTTTTAAATGTGGATTTTTTATCGCTGACAAAACTTCTAAGGTACTGTCGGTGCTTTGGTCATCGACGACAATGATTTCATATTGGCCAGTGAAATGAATGTTTTGTATTATGCTTTCAATACAAGCCTCAATATTTTTTGCTTCGTTTTTTATTGGTATTATAATGGAAATATTGAGGGCTGTGCTATCGGCAACGAACGAATTTTTGACATGCTTCCAGCCATGTAATACATAAATAATCAGTAATACATAAAGTACAGAAAGCAAAATAGCCAAGCCGAAATATACCATAATAATGAAATCTTCTTTGATGAGTCAAGACAAAGATAATGATTCACTGCAAATAGAACCAATAATTGGGTTTCTGTGTTTTGATTCTATCAGCGGAGACTATTTTTTTAATTGTAATTGATCTAAATTTGCCTGTATGGATATACTCAGATTACCTTTATTTTAGGAGTATCACCTGGGGAAAGCCATGTATTTGCACTATTTAATTCAGCAGCAAATTTAAGCTGTATCAACCTCGATCAAATCGATAAAACTGGGCAAGCAGAAAAATTTGGCAGGACAAAAAGGATCAACCTTGCAGCAGAAGGTCATTTTATAAATATCTCAGAGGCTATAAAACTAAATTTATACCCAAAAGAGGCAATGTTGTCCGAAGCGTTTTTTGTGTTTCCGCGTTTAAGCGAAGAAGCTATAATGAGAGTTGCTGTTTTGCAGAAATGACGGATTAGACTCAAATTTGAATTGGATACTGCAGCAGTGGATCAAAGGCAGCCAAGATGCATTTGAAGTAAAAACTCTCATGAATAGAGATTTTTAGGCACAACCATTTTTTACGCAGGATAAGATAAATGTTTGACCTTTTTAAATGTTATCTTCGCTTTCTTTTTTCATTGAATTAAATATATGGGCAATATGGGTTTATTAAAAATGACTTTAACAGGGTTGTTTCTATTAATTTTTACAATTGTATTCGGTCAAAAAACCTCTCCTGAAAGAGGTGTAGTTTTCAACGATGCAATAGTGCCAAGGATAGACATTGTAATGGATAAAGATTCACTCAATAGACTTCTTGATGCTGCCAATTTAGAGTTGGATCATGAATATGCCGCTGACTTTATTTGGAATGATGGAGTCAATGTTGATACTGTCAAGGAGGTAGGTTTTCGCCTTAGGGGCAATACATCCAGGGTCTCTGCTAAAAAGTCATTTAAAATTAAATTCACTTATTTTGGGAACAAAAAATTTCACGGACTAACCGACCTCAATCTCAATGGAGAGCACAATGACCCTAGCATTGTAAGAGCAAAGTTAAATTGGGACATCATGGCAATAGCCGGCTTGGAGGGGCCAAGGGCAAACCATGTCAGGCTATATATCAATGGCGAATACAGAGGATTGTATATCAACGTTGAAAATATTGACGAGGAATATTTTAAGAAAAGAAAGAAGGATGCAGGCGGGCAGGTATTTAAGTGCTACTATGGCTCCGTCCTTACTTACCAGGGCAACAATCCGGATAAATACAGCCTCAATATATACCAACCGACCAACCATGCTGGCAATCCTGATATCTGGAAGTTGATAGATTTTACTGAAGTGTTAAGTAAACCCACTGATCCAAATTTTAGATGTAAGCTCGAAACTCTTTTTGATGTAGATGACTACTTGAAAAGGATGGCATTTGAAGTCTTGATAGGACACTGGGACAATTTGGTTTACAATACTAATAATGCTTACCTCTATTTTAATCCGACGACAAAAAAAATGGAGATACTTAGTTATGATTTGGACAATACGTATGGCATTGATTGGTTTAACGAGGACTGGTCAGCAAGGAATATTTACTCCTGGTCCAAAAGTGGTAAACCCAGACCTATTTATACCAATTTGCTTTCTGTCCCGGAATACAAAAAACGATATGGTTACTATATGAAAAAAATGATCGATGGTTTTTTCAATCCTACTTTTATGAATGCCTATATTGAAAAAGTAAAATCGAGAATTTCACCCTATGTAGCCAATGATTATTATGCAGGACTAGACTATGGCTTTGATTTCAAAGACTTCAATGATTCTTATGAAAAAGGTTTAGGCCAACATGTGCCAATAGGAATTAAAGAGTACATAAAGAATAGATACACAACAGCGGTATCACAACTACAAAACATAGAAATTAACCCATTCATCCATGCAGATAAGCGTATATGGGACAATGAAAAGATAAGATTAAATTGGTCAATGACAAGCCAAAAGCAAGCGCGAGTCACATTGCATTACAATTTTGATGGCAAAGCATTTACGAATTTGGTAGTCTCAGATGATGGCCTTGCTCCCGATACCCTTAAAGGTGATGGCAATTATGCTATAGATATCCCAAAAGGAGAGGCCGCTATTTTTAACTATTTTTTTGCTATGGACATCAATTCAGTGCCGTTAAGTTACTGGCCCACATGTGGTAATTTTTCTGTGCCAGTAAAGTACAATTCAACACCAAAATTATACATCAATGAATACATGGCAGACAATACTTTATATAAGGATGACGCCGGAGAATATGAAGATTGGATTGAACTATACAATGGGGAAGAAACGGCAGTATATATTGGCGATAAATATATAACGGATGATGCTCAGCAGCCAAACAAATGGAAGCTTCCTGAATTCGACATGGAACCTCAAAGTTTTCTGGTCTTGTGGGCTGATGAAGACCAAAACCAATCCTACAATCACACTAATTTTAAATTGAGTAAATCCGGAGAGTTCATAGGCATATATGACAGCGAAGAAAATTCTTATGCACCTATCGATACATTCGTTTTTGAAGAAGCACAAAAA
>JAYUTD010000462.1:0-8157 GCA_043755305.1 Saprospiraceae bacterium | reverse complement strand
CAGTATAGCCTCTGTTGATGGCTTGAATTCTGGCTTGGTCAGCTGTAGTATAATCTTTGAAACCACTTAGTATAAATATTGTCCAGGCACCTTTGGTCCATTGCTCCACTTTTCCAAGGTCTTTCACTTTTTTTGAATCAAACCAAATAGGGTCTTCAAATGAACCAAGCCTTACCTTGTATTCTCTTTCTCCGGATGTTTCTATTGGTTTAACATATTCAAAATTATGGTCAACCTTTGGTGTATTTACAGTAGTATTTTTAACGACAGGTTTTGTAGTGGGTGCACTTGGAGCGGGTCTATAAGATGGATTGGCGTCACTTTGTGACAACATCAATTCTAAGGCCTCCGTTAACAATTCTTCTTCTATGATAAATGCATCTTTGAAGCCTGAACCCCTTACTTTAGTCAACAGCATATTGGTTTCTTCTCTTTCCAGAAAGTATCCTAATCTTACTTTTGTACTATTGTTTACTTTGACCTTATAGATATTTCCAAATTTTATTAAAGGTTTAAATTTGTCTGCACTGCTTTTAGAATCATTGATGATAGATGCCAATTGTATGAAAAATACCCTTGGTTTGCCTTTGGCAAAGACTTCAGAAAAAGATACCCTTCTGGCACCGGATAGCAATGCATCTATATCATCAATTGATTTGCGGCCATACATATTATCTGTCAAGTCATATGCTTTAGGAGGTGTTTTCTCCAATTCAATTTCAGTTGATGATACTGCGAGAGGCATTGTAGGTCCTTCTTGCAACTCTACAGTATAATGTCTTTCAGAAAGAGGGGCTCTGTAGATGTCACACATTCCTTTACCACCTTCTCTGTCAGTTGAAAAGTAAATTACCAGGTTTTTGATAGAAGGATAATAGTCATTGGAAGATGAATTGATACCTATACCCATGTTTTGCACATTGATAAAATCATCCCCAATATTTTGAGCCGAAAAAATATCATAACCACCTAATCCTTCGTGCATGTCAGAAGCAAAATACATTAAGCTCTCACTATAAAAAGGGGTAATTTCATTGCCTGATGTATTTATGTCTTCCCCTAAATTTACAGGGGTTGACCACATTTTACCATCAAATGTACTCTTGTACAAATCAAAACCTCCATATCCACCAGATCTGTTGGATGAAAAGTACAAGGTATTGCCATCATTGGATAAGCATGACGAGTAATTGGATACGTTTTCCTCATTGAAGTCAAATGGAAGTGCATTTTCGATACTATAGCCATTGTACTTGCCAACATAGATAGCACTTGATTTGATTCTTTCGCCCATGTCTGTAGATGGCACATCAACGATGGAGTAGGTCACCATATTATTATCGGTAATTGCGATGGCCTCAATATTTGTAGTATTCATTTTGCCTTCAACAAAAAGTGCTGAAGCTGTTCCATTCATTAGTGTTTTGCATACATAACTCGTAGTGTGATCGGCAACCAAAGATTTTGATTGATCAGTCATGTAAGGCGTTTTGTAACTATTATATACAATGTTATTGCCGATAATAGTAGCCCCAAAGTCATTGGACTCAGAGTTGAAGTCCATATTCATCACTTTTTTAGTTTCATCAGACTTTATCAACTCTTTGGCAAATACACAACTTTGAATTTGCTTTGCTGCCAATTCTTTAGTAGAGCCAACACATTTGTTAAATTTTGTGATAGCTTGATCGTATTTGCCTTGCATTTTTAAAGCTATGCCATACGCGTAATAAAATTGGTCATCTGTTTTCCCAAGACTTTCTACTGCACTATAGGTAGCGGTAGCCAATTCTATCTTGCCAAGTTTCAGCTGTACATCTGCAAGCATCATAAATGCTTTAGTTTCAGATGGATTCTGGCTTATTATCTTGTTTAGCGTAAGCAGAGATTCCTGGTACTGGCCTTTCTTGATTTGATTTTCAGCATTTGATAAGGTGTATTGGCCGGTGGCCACTGTAGTATACAATGGCAGCAATAACAGCACGCATGCAGCTTTAAGTAGTTTATTCATGAGACACTTAGTTTGATATAATGAAACACAAATATAAGTGGTTTGCTATTAATGTGCAATTTATATATTACACAATATTTTAATATCTAATATATTTTTTAATTCCCATATCTAATTTGGTTTATTGCAGGAAATTATATAATTAATTAAATAATTGCGATTTGCTTTTCAATTTAGTTTATTGTTAATTTATCCCTTGAATTGCAGGCTACCGGAAAATATTCTATAAGTCCCATAGTTTTAATACAGAATTATGGCCTGGTAACCTAAATTAACTTAATTCTTAGTTTAATTTTTTTTACCTTTGGCCACAATACAATGACACTATCATAAAGTGAATATTTCTCTTTTCGTCGCAAACAGGCTGGCGTTTACAAAAAGTAAATCTTTTACCAAAGTAATAATTAATATAGCAATTATTGGTCTTGCTATAAGCATTGCGATAATGATACTTGCAGGTGCCATTATTCGCGGTTTCAAAAATGAAATCAATTCCAAAATATTTGGCTTTTGGGGACACATTCATATTACTGACTCAAATATCAATCGGGATTTTGAATTGAAACCATTGGATATATCGGAAGCTTTTTACAAAGACATCAAGCAAATAAAATTTGTCACCACCCAGGAGGCTGTCTCTTATTTTGGCATTCCACAGGAAGGCAAATTCAAAGATGGGCAGTCAAAAGGTGGCGTGGAAGCCATGCATCCTTATATAGTAATGCCGTGTTTGTTGGAAACAAAGAAGGATATGCTTGCAGGGCTTTTTAAAGGAGTCGACCAGGCATTTGATTGGCATAAAATGGATAGATTTATTATTGAAGGTAAAGCGCCAAATTTTAGTGATTCAACCCATCAGATTTTAGTTTCAAAAATTATAGGCCAAAAATTAAATTTAAAAACCAATAGTAAGCTTATTGTAACTTTTATAAAGAATCGGGCAAAACTTAAAAGAGTATTTATAGTTAGTGGTATTTACAATACAGGATTGGAAGAATACGATGAGCGATTTATAGTAGGCAATGCAGCTATGCTTCAGGAAATTCTCCATTGGTCTCAAAGCGAGTTTAGTGGTATCGAAGTATTTGTAGACAATATTGATGACATCAGCTTATTAAATGAATATATTTATACCAATATTTTACCTTCAACTCTTTATTGTGAAACCATACAAGAAAAATTTCCTAATATATTTGAATGGCTAAAATTGCAAGACATCAATGAGAAAATTGTTTTATTGCTGATGGCTGTTGTCGCATTGATCAACCTAATTACAGTTTTGTTAATCATGATTTTAGAGCGTACAAAAATGGTAGGAATTCTAAAATCTTTGGGAGCCAGTTCCTGGTCGATAAGGAAAATATTTGTTTACCATGCCTCATATATTATGATAGTGGGTATGCTTTTAGGTAATATGCTTGGTCTGGGCATCGCATATATTCAAAAATTTACCGGCTTTATCAAATTGGATGAAAACAATTATTATTTAGATACTGCTCCTATAGATATAAACTATTCACATGTTGTTTTCATTAATATTGGTGCATTTGTGATTTGTTTTGCGACACTATTACTCCCTTCTATTCTGGTAGCAAAGATAAAGCCAATTGATGCCTTAAAATTTGATTAATGCTGGATAAAATCAATAAGTTGGTAATGCCGACAGGTATTATTTTAAATAGATACAAAAGATTTTTCAGGCATCTGCTATTTCCCGTGTACAAGTTTAAAGACCACCTACCTTCTAAAAATATTATTGAATGGATTATTGATTTACTCTTTTATTTTGGAGACCTATTTTTTATTGCAGAGGTCTTTATTTTGTCCAATCTATTATTGAAGAGAGGCATTAGAAAAATGAACGATGCTGAAAAGTTGATTGCACGCAATGTATTTAATAACACAATACTTTATGACAATGTATTCATTGATGACAACGCTTCATTCCTTGTAAAGAAACACAAATTTGCTTATGTATCCTTCAATTTAATCAATTCCTGGGGCAGCATAAGGGACGATATTTTCATCCATGAACTTATGCATGTTTACCAATTTCAAAAATTTGGGTTTGTCTATGTTTATAGGGCACTAAAAGCGCAATTTTCAAGAGAAGGGTATGATTATGGTGGCCCCAAAGGTCTGCTTAAAGCAAAAGAACAAGGCAAGACTTTGTTTGAATTCAACTTTGAACAACAGGCTTCCATTATCGAACATTATTATGCCATTCGCCAGAGCAAAGAAGTACTTTTAACAGACGTAGCAAAAGAGATATACAGTCATTATGCCCAACAATTGCAAAATGGCTAGAAATTTATTTTTTATTTTTAAATTTAAAGTATTGATTAATAATGTTTTATACGGAAGGGAATCCAAACATATAAATTATTATCAAATATGAATTAAACCTTTTTAAGTTAAATTAATCTATCTTTACATATAGTGTCACATCTAAAAAAACTAAGTCATGCAAAGAAGAGCTTTTCTATCAGGATTTTCTGGTTCTATTAATGCAAAAACACAAGCACCGCTTCCGCCTACAGGATTGGAAAAATACGATGGTGTTTGGAGTGAAAGTCAAGCCGCTCACTTATTGAGAAGGACTATTTTTGGGGCTACTTTTGGGGTCATAAAACAATTCAAAACACTTGGTTTAGACAAAGCCGTTGATCAGCTGCTTGATATATCGCCTTTGCCGGCTTCAGATGTGCCAATTAATTATAGCTATGATGCGGATGAAAATGTACCTATAGGGAGCACTTGGATAAATAAAGCTGGAGATGCCAATGCACAAAATTATAGGTTTGCATCACTCTTCGGTTGGTCTATGGGTCGGATTCTTGCCAATGAAATCAATCTTCGGGAAAAAATGACTTTGTTTTGGCACAATCATTTTGTTATTGCAGATATGAATGACGCCCGTTATTTTTATACTTATATAAATATCTTCAGACCAAATCCGGTAGGCAACTTCAAAGACTTTGCGATAAAAATAACTACTGATCCGGGTATGCTCAGGTACCTCAATGGCAATCAGAATGCCAAAAAAGCACCTAATGAAAATTATGCGAGAGAACTACTGGAATTATTTACAATAGGCAAAGGCCCTATAGCTGGACCTGGTGATTATACCAACTATACAGAGAGCGACATAAAAGAAATCGCCAAAGTGCTTACTGGATGGATAGATGTCGGTAATAGAAATCCAAATATTGATGTAATATCTTCAACATTTAGAGCAAACCAGCACGATACTACTACCAAAAAACTCAGCAATAGATTTAATAATGAAGTAATCACAAATGGAGACAAAGATGAGTACCTCAAATTGATTGATATTATATTTAAGCAAAATGAGGTATCCAAATTTATCGCCAGAAAATTGTACAGATGGTTTGTATTTTATGAAATAGATAGTGTGGTAGAGCAAGACATAATTGAGCCATTGGCAAAAATTATTAGAGACAACAATTTTGAAATTAAACCTGCACTCAAAGCATTGCTTTCGAGCACCCACTTTTACAACAACGTAGGTTGTATGATCAAAAATCCAATGGATTTCATATTCAACAGTTTGAATCAAACCAATATTAAGGTTGTCGGTACAGATGTTCAAAAATATGCTCAATGGATTGCTTTGGTAAACTACTCAGGCTTATTGCAAATGAGGTATTTTGATGCACCTAATGTAGCCGGATGGAAAGCTTACTACCAAGAGCCAGGGTTTTATAAAACATGGCTCAATAGTGTTACAATGCCATTGCGAACTTCATTGACGGATGCTTTATGCAGCCCTACATTAGCTGTAAGAGGTATTAGAATTGATATTGATGTACTGGCATTGATCAAAGATTTTTCAAATCCAAAAGATCTCGAAATCTTAATCAATGATGCTACTTTATTGTTGTTGCCAAAGCCTATTTCTGATAATCAGTTTATCACCTTGAAAGAAATTACAAATCCTGGCCTTCCGGATTATGAATGGACCGTTGAGTACGAGGCATACCTTGCCAATCCTACTAACAATACACTTAGAAAAGCGGTAGAAAATAAATTGCGGGCATTGTTTACTTACATCATGCGAATGCCGGAATATCAATTGTCATAATTAAAAAATCCATCCAAAAAAATAAAAGAAATGAAAAGAAGAAAATTCATACAAACCAGTTCTTTGATGACCTTGCCAGTTTTGTTGAGTGGTATGGAAGTGACTGCTATAGCTAAAAGCAGATTGAGCGCACTCATTGGTGGAAATGATGACAGGGTGCTTGTGCTTGTGCAATTAAATGGGGGCAATGATGGATTGAATACATTTATTCCGATAGATCAGTATTCCAATCTCATGAAAGTAAGATCTTCCATTATGTTGCCTGAAAACGAGGTGCTCAAAGTTAACAATGCGAGTGGGTTTCATAAAGGTTTAAAAGGGTTTAGCAATCTTTACAATGATAGCCAGATGGCTGTTATTCAAGCTGTGGGCTACCCAAATCAAAACAGGTCACATTTTAGAAGCACAGACATATGGACCAGTGCTTCCGACAGTGAGCAATATGTTTCTACAGGATGGTTAGGCAGGTATTTTGATTTAAATTATCCAGGTTATCCCGATGGCTATCCTAATTCGGAGAATCCAGACCCATTCGCAATAACGATTGGCTCTATAGTGTCAGATACTTGTCAAGGTACGTCAACCAATTATAGTTTTACGGTGAGCAATGCAGAAGACCTTAAAACATTGAACGAGACTGAGCCGGGAAATTCAGACGGATCATGTAATTCAATCGAATTGGCTTTTGTTAAAGACGTTATCCGACAAACAAATGCCTATTCTTCAAAAGTTATTGATGCATTTAAAAAAGGGACCAACATTGAAACGTATCCTGACAACAGCTTAGCCGCACAGTTAAAAATAGTGGCCAACCTCATTTCAGGGGGTTTAAAAACTAAAATTTATGTAGTGAGCCAGGGAGGTTATGACACCCATGCCAATCAGGTAGTAGCCGGAGATACTGTGAATGGTTCTCATACAGATCTATTAACCATATTGGGAGATGCTATAGAGGTTTTCCAAAAAGACCTGGTAAAATTAAAAATAGACAATAGGGTAGTAGGTATGACATTCTCAGAATTTGGCAGAAGAATCAAAGCCAATGACAGCTATGGTACAGACCACGGAACAGCAGCTCCGTTGTTTGTGTTTGGCTCTTGCGTGAACTCAACATTATTTGGAAAGAATCCTGAAATAAGCACAAATGTTTCTGATGATGAAGGTGTAGCAATGCAATATGATTTCAGATCTGTGTATGCCAGTTTGCTAATGGATTGGTTTCAAACGCCTAAATCTGATATTAAAAAAGTCTTATTTGACGATTTCCAGCACATATCCTTCATAAAAGATTGCACCATTAGTACAGATACCAATGACGAGACCAACGAATTGGCTCTTTCTCTTTCGCCTAATCCCGCAATGGATTATATTACCTTGCAATTCCAATCATTGGGTGGTAAAATTTCTGCAGATATATTTGATGTCAGAGGTTTTGTAGTAAAAAATGTTTTTTCCAAAACTTTGGGTAATGAAGCAATTAAAACTACGGTTAATATAGCAGATATAGCTTCAGGCATCTACTTTTTAAGGGTAGAACAAGGCAATAAGGTGCACACAACAAGGTTTGTGAAAATATAAAACGTCAAAATTGCCACATGCAATTTTATCGGTTGTACCTATAGCAATTGACTTTTTTGGTGTTAAAAGCAGAAGGCCAACAATACATCAATGTGTTACTTTCGTATTATTTTTTTTGTTTGAAGTTCCTTACCATTATAAAGAGTCAAAAAGTAAAGTCCGGGATACATCATTGGAGCATCATTTGAATTGACGACAATTTTATTTTGTGGAATAGAATTCAGACTATACACTGATTGTCCAAAGATATTTACAATCTTTAAAGATAGATCATTGTAGCTAATTTGCTGAAGGTTGATTTCAAATGTTTCTGCGTAAGGATTGGGGTATACGGTAAATAAATTTGGCTTATCGTAATCATTTGTGCTCACTTCTTCCAATGGTTGGATGTAACTGTAATAAACATCTTGTCCACCTGTAAATGTGCCAGCCCAGGCCAAATGGGCGCCACCATTGTCAGATA
>JAYUTD010000461.1:0-3273 GCA_043755305.1 Saprospiraceae bacterium | reverse complement strand
CTAATAACCAATAACCAATAACCGTTAACTAATAACCGTTAAGCAAGCACTCACTCCGCCTTAGCCTTATCAACTATTGCCTTCACATCAGCCAATAATTTTTTTGCATCATAGATTATACCATCTTTGATCGTGTATTTGACACCACCAGCTCTGTACTCTTCATTTTTATCATTGAGTTTTATGGCACCAGTACCATAGAGGTACTTGAGATTAGCCAGTGGGTTTTCGTCAATGAGGATGATGTCTGCATATTTATTGGGTTCAATGCTGCCTATTTTGTCATCTACACCCAGAGCTTCAGCACCTTTGAGTGTCGCAGCTCTAATCACTTCCATGGGATGAAACCCGGCTTCCCTAAGCATCTCCAATTCTCTGATGTAACCAAAGCCATACAACTGGTAGATGAAACCATTATCAGATCCGGCAGTAACCCGACCACCTTTGTTTTTATATTCATTGACAAACTGCATCCACAAGCGATAATTTTCTTTCCACTGTACTTCTTGTTCTGTGCCCCAGTCAAACCAATAAGAGCCATGAGAGACTCTGCTTGGGGCATAGAATTTCCACAGTGTTGGTAGGGTAAAGTCCTTATGCCAATCTGCATTTCTGGCCCGCATTAAGTCTCTGTTTGCATCATATATATTGAATGTAGGATCCAGCGTAAAGTCAAGTTTCAATAATTCATCCATTACATACTTCCATCGCTCACTGCCAGGTTTTGCAGCTTGTTTCCACAATTGGCCGGCTTCTTCAAACCTGTTTTGTTCATTATTGTAATTGTAATCGGCAGGATAATCCTGCAAAGTCTTATCATCGAATAGTGCTTCAGGCAGGCCGTACCAGTGTTCCATACTTGTCAAACCAGCCCTTGCAGTAGCGAGTACATTCATCCGACCTACTTCGAGTTGGGCATGGTGGCAAGCTGATCTCAATCCAAGTTTTTTGTTTTCCGCCAGAGCAGCTGAAAATGCGGCCGGTGGTGCTCCGAAAAATTTGATGCCATCGGCTCCCTTTTTATGGTTTTCCTGCACCCATTTGATTGCTTCCTCACCTGTGGTAATAGCTTTGTCCCATCCTTGTCCAAAATAGGAATAAGCGAATATTCTTGGAGCGGTGATTTCATTGGCCAGACTTTTTTTCTTATGGGTCAGTGTCCATTCCAGTCCATTACCTGCAGAAGGATCTCTTATGGTTGTGATGCCATGTGCCAGCCATAATTTGAATACGTATTCGGCTGGCGTACCCTGAGATTTCCCGCCTATATGGCCATGCATATCCACAAAACCAGGAAGCGCATATAAGCCGGTACAGTCCATGACTTCATCACCATCATTGACTTTTGGCCTGGATTTTTCGTCTATGGTCACGCCTGGATACCCTACGCTTTTGACTTCTTTGATAAGGTTGTTTTCTATTACTATGTCTATTGGGCCTTGCGGCGGAGCACCAGTGCTGTTGATTAAAGTGACACCGCGAAGAATCAGACGTTTATAAGGCCCTCTGCCTTCTGTTCTTGTCGGAGCATCCAAAATTTGACCGATGGACAACAATGAATAAGCTATAGAAAGGAAAAGAATACAAAAATATCTCATGTTAAAATGTTTAAACAACCAAATATATGCTAATTGATAGTAATTAAAGGCTATTTTTCCAATTTAATAATAACAATTTCAAAATAGAAGTTAAATGAATGGAATGTAAAACAGATTCAAAGGCAATAGCACAACAACAGCTTAATAATGCGAAATGATGACAAAGATTATGGCATAAATAAGGATGAAAATTGTATCTTTGCAGCCCAAATCAAATAGTGCAAGTTACAATGGCATCAAAAATATTTATAGCAGGTACAGGCGGTATAGGCCAGGCTGCAGGACTAATTCTTGCAGAGTTCAATGTATTCGATGTAGAACTTGTATTAGGTGACATATCTCAAAGTGTTATTGAAAGTGGTATTAAATTCATAGGAGAAGGCAGCTCACATGCTGTGCCTATTAAAGGTATACTTATGGACAAAAATGGGGATTATACCAATGTAGCAGAAGCTTTGAAAAGCTGTGATGTTTTATTGGATTGTCTGCCGGGTAGTCTTGCCCCTAAGATGGCAAAATTGGCAAGGGAAAATGGATGTCACTATGCCAACCTTACTGAGTACGTGTCTGAGACAAATGAGATAAAAGAAATAGCCAAAGGAGCGGATACAGCATTTGTATTACAAACTGGATTGGCGCCAGGGTTTATAAATGTGCTGGCGTGTAAGTTGTATGAGGAATTTAAACTGAAGCATGGGAGTGACGAGCTTGAAGAAATGGCGATGAAAGTAGGTGCTTTACCGCAAAACGCAGGCCATCCACACTTTTATGCATTTACTTGGAGTCCTATAGGAGTTGCTACAGAGTATCTAAAAAATGCAGTCATCGTAGATAATTACCAGCAGATAGAAGTTGCTGCATTGTGCGATACTGAATCACTCATTATCAATGGTGATAGATTTGAGGACAACTATACTTCCGGAGGAGCCGCCAATCTACCAGAAGCATTCTCAGGCAAGATCAAGAGGTTGCATTATAAGACGTTGCGCCAACCAGGCCATTACCAATGGGTAAAGCGTCAGCTTGAGACAATACCTGAAGGATTAGATAAAATCAGCACCCTCGAAAAAATTATGTTGGAATCCATACCCTCTGTAGAAAACGATATGGTGGTTATCTATGCTTCAGTAGAAGGCTTTGATAAAAATGGCAGGCGGAGAAGACTGGAGAAGGCATACAAGATACTTCCTGCAAAGATTGGTAAACGACAGCTGAGGGCCATTCAAACCACTACAGCCGCTCCTCTCTGCGAAATGGCTTACATGATGCTGACCAAAAAGTGGAAAGGCCTTGTACAACAAACAGAAATGCCCACTACCGAATTTCTCAATGGCCCTTTTGTTTCCCGGATTTATGGACATTTTGAAGAGATGTAAACTTTCTTTTTTGGCAAAACAACATCGCCAAGTAAGCCAGTAATTTATTGCAGGGCATCAATTTATTCAAGTATTGGATTATCAGTTGAAAAATTAGAATTACCACAGTTATTTGTTAAATGACATAATTTTTATATTCCCAGATTTGTTTACCTTTATTGCTTAATTTCAATCAATAGTATGAACTACCAATTGCCTTTTTTCGAAGCCATAGATACTGAAAACCTTAACCTTGAATATAGGACAGAAATTGAATTTAAAGGTAGAATGATTTTATTGGACCTCAATTTCAAGAAAAA
>JAYUTD010000460.1:0-8200 GCA_043755305.1 Saprospiraceae bacterium | reverse complement strand
GCTGTGCAAATGTTAAGGCGTTCCTTTACAATGTTAAAACTTTCGATATAATGTTAAAGTGTTGGTTGTTTATTTTAAGAAATTGGCTTAAAATATTTCACACGTAATCTATGAAAAAAAATGTAGCTACAAAGTGACACACTTTTTCTGTAAGTTCCAAGTGCTTAGTAAAATATTGTCAATAGCATTAAAAACAAGCGGAGATACACTCGATACATGTACCTCCGCTTATTTCAATCTAATCTATTTTCATAAATTTCACTGTTTCTTTGTGCTGTGCATTGAATGCTTTAATTACATATAACCCCTTCGCCAGGCCTGATACATCAAGTGTAAAAGTGGAGCCCGGGTCGAGCGCATCAATCTTTTTGACGACCATACCATTTGCATTGCAAAGTTGTAACGTAAGTAATTCTTTGTATCCATTAAAGTCTAAATTTAAATAATTTGAGACCGCAGTTGGATAAGCAGTAACTATTAAGGCATTACTGGTTCTATTTTCAACATTATTACTATTTGCTGATTCCGGACATTCCTGGGCAAAAAATACATTGCGTTGGTAGGTAGTAAAGCCAGTGTGCTTTTGAAGTAGGACACTTAGTTTTTTGCCCTCAATATTCATCTTTACAATCTTTGGCAAATATGGATCGCTGGCATAAAAATAAAAATCTCCAGCCCTTAATTTTTCAAATTGATTTTTTAGCATGGCATGTAAAGTCCTGCCTACTGATTTACCAGGCAATTTGTCTTCGGCCAGTAAGCCAACCCATAAGTCTATATTATTTACGTTGCCGTACAAGGTTTTGAGCCCGGAAGCAATGGCAGTACTTGTAGTAATTTTATTGAAATCTGTCACCGGACTGCCTATATAATACCGCCTCATTGCATTATAATTTGGTAAGCCATGGTCTCTGCCTCTTTGTATGTTGATGCTTGCAAGATCTAGTCCAAATCTTACAGCTGCCTGGGGATCACCGAATAAAAAATTTCTCAGTACACTGTTGACCTTAAGATCAGTCTCGTACTGTGGATGAACGGCCAGTCCTTTCAAAAAATATTCAATATTGTATTCCTTTAACAGGCCGGGATTCCAAAACACGTCAAGTAAGTCAAGTTCACCCGGACCAAATTCAGCACATTTTGCATCGATCATCAATATATCATCAGCTACCATGGTATGTCCCAGCCTGTAAGATGCCGTGGCAAAACTGTTTAGAATATCAGGAATGACAGTGGGCTTATAGCCTGTGTAAGTTGTCAATGCTATTCCTATAGCAGGTAAAAATTCGTTGTATGTAATAGCCTGAATGATGCCACCTACTTCCTTTCTTGCCATCTGATAGATGTCTTCATCGTTGGACATACCTTCTGATTTCAATCGATCACATATACTATTGTGCTCTCTTACAAACAAGGTGTGCAGTGAGAGTAAAGCAGGATGCTCTGATGCTCTGATGTCTCCTGCCACAAAAGTTTTGACGGTCTTTCCTTTATCATTGGCCATGCTTGGTGCACTTGCATCTATGGTATTTTCATACTCGCCATCTAAGGTATTGTAAGGGAGTAAATTGCCACTGCTGGTTTTCATTTTACCATTCTTCATTGTTCTTAGCCATCTGGCTCTGGTCTCGTCTGAGCCATAAACATTTGAAGCATCAATCCATGCTGTAGTAAGATTTATTTGTTCTCTTTTTACATTATTTACACCTGTATTTTCAAATACCTCACTCCTAGAAAATGGAATATCTTGCGTGAAAATAGTTTCTCCGATTGGCAATTTGATAGGCACAGTTTCAGTACTCCCGGTTGGAGTAAGCGTGATGTCATGGTCCAGAAATTGCCCCCACACGTATACAAATGCACTTAGATTTCTGGCATTGAACACTGTTTCAGGCTCGTCGCATAATAGATTGGACACAGCTCTTGCACTTGGTTTGTTGTTGTCATTCAATGCATTAAACTTATCAGTAATCCCATATTCTGCAGGTAACTCTCTCGCCAGCTTGATTTCTGTACTGCCGTATTCAATCTTTGATGCCTGTATATTATTGTATGTACCATCGTATCGTCTGTACTTATCATTTTTCAAAGGTGGCGGACCTTGGGCTGTTCTAATTCGTGGTGTATAAGAAAAAGGCTTGCCCTCAATGAAAGTGTGGTGTTGGGCTCGAGTATTGATCCAAAATAAAATAAGGGTTGCTGCAATGCAAATGCATTTTGTTTGATGCTTAGTCATACTATTTGTTTTTTAAAAGTTATACAATAAGTAGTCTAAGACATAAAATGATATGTCTTTTAATGACTGCTATACTAAACCGGATTGCTATTACAATAACTTAAGAAAACCACGCAAAGCCAATTGGTCGAAGATCCATTTGCATAGTTGCATTTACTTATACGAATATGTGATTTGCATCCTTCGGTATTTGTCAATTATTTTTTGAATGCGGATTTTATAGAACTTATTCACGATTCAATTTTCTAAGTTTTTCTCTTATACGAGAGGGTTATCCCCAAGCTACCCGAAGACCGGCTTCGACCAAATATAAATTCCACCGTCCTGTGACTCCGACCTGGTATCAATAAAAGCTCTTTTTCTTTTGACTCAAATACAATAACTTTTGACTATCACAAAACAATATTATTTTAGCAATTGAGCATAGTAGTACAATGCTATCATAGATATGAGCCTCAAGTCAGTGACATTGAGGCAGTCCTTAAACTTAGGATAGCGGAGGCTTGCTGACCTACAGGCTAAAATTATTGCATTGCCATCGAACCAAATAATCCATCGTTTTCAAATGCAATCAATTATCTTTACAAAAACGTTTTATCCAAAAGATGAATGAATAAGGATATAATGCAAAGCTAATTTTAAAATATGAATACCAATAGAACCAAACTACTTGAATCAAAAGTAAAAGTAAGATTTCAGCATTGTGACCCACTGGGGCATTTGAATAACTCGACATATATCGACTATTTTTTGAATGCCAGGGAAGACCAGTTGATGGAGTATTACAATATTGATACCTATGCTTATGCAATGAACAATAATAAGGCATGGGTTGTGGCCAACCACAAGATTGATTACCACATTGCACTCAAAGCGAGACAGGAGGTTACTGTCACATCCTGTTTGAAATCTTATACTGAAAAATCCATTGTTGTGCAATTTGAGATGCATTTACATAACAGGAAATGTGCCGGCATGGTTACTACCTTTGTGCATGTGGATCTGGCCAGCGGTAAACCGGTAGCCCATACGAAAGATTGGATGCAATTCTTAAAAGAAGTTTTGCATAATAATTGATGCTATAGTATTATTTTTGTTGGGATATACTCATTTTAGCTGTTATCGATCCCATGGATTAACAATAAGTACATAAATACAATACATAAGAAATGAAAATGAAAATAATTGTAGCACTCATGCTATGGACCATCACGTCTCAATATGGGCAAATGTTGGTTAATGGACCCATGGTCGGCTATTCTGCGATGCGGGAATCGGTGGTATGGGTTCAAACAAAAGTAGTGGTCACGGTCCAGTTGAGGTACTGGGCTGCATCGACGCCGACAGATTTGCTTTATTCTCAGGAAGTGACTACACTTCCGGAAAACGGCTTTACGGCCCATCTTATTGCAGACAGATTGGAGCCGGGGACAACCTACAATTATGAAGTAATAGTAAATGGCCAAATGCAGGCGGTAAAATCTGAACAAAAATTCAAAACGCAGACGCTTTGGAAATGGAGGACCGATGCGCCTGATGTCAAATTTGTTGCAGGATCTTGCATGTATGTCAACGAAGAAAAATATGATAGGCCTGGTAAAGGCTATGGTGGAGATTATAAAATATTTGAATCTATCTATAAAGACAAGCCTGAATTTATGGTGTGGCTTGGGGACAATACTTATCTGAGAGAACCTGATTTGGATAGTAAGTCCGGCATATACTATAGGTACACCCATACCCGAAAAATAGATGAACTAAGGCCGTTGCTCGCCAATACCCATCACTATGCTGTATGGGATGACCACGACTTTGGCCCTAATGATAGCGACAGGTCTTATTACGGCAAACAATGGACGCTACAGGCATTTAAAGATTTCTGGGCCAATCCTACCTATGGGGTTGGCGGTACAGAGGGTATCACCGGTGCTTTTTCATGGTCAGATGCAGATTTCTTCTTGCTGGACAATCGATGGTACAGGAGTGCTCAGGCAGAAGATGGGCAGATACTGGGGTCGGCACAAATTGCATGGTTAAAAGAAGCTTTAAAATATAGCCAGGCTAAATACAAATTTGTTTGCGTCGGCGGTCAATTTTTAAATACGGTGGCCAAGTTTGAAAACCATGCTGTCTTTAAAAAAGAAAGACAAAATATATTAGGTATAATTGACAGTATGCAAATCAAAGGAGTTATATTTTTAGATGGCGACAGACACCACTCCGAGATTAGCCTATGGACAGGACCAAAAGGGACAACCATCTATGATGTCACCTCTTCATCATTAACCTCATCGAGTTCTGATAACAAAGATGAAGCCAATGCCAACAGGGTAGCAGGATCGCTGACCATGCAGAAGAATTATGCACTTATCCAGATCAATGGACCAAAAGACAAAAGAGAGGTAAAGGTCACATTTAAAGATACGATAGGGGCGATATTGTTTGAGTATAAAATTGGGTATTAGCACTTTTGGTGTACAGGTTGAATGGTTGCGATTCATAGACTTTCCTATAAATTGTCAAAAAAAGCAATCAGCAAATCGAGGATTTGAGGCATTGAAGCAGCCTGGTTTATATTTGAGTGATTAACACCGTACAAAAGGGTAACATATTGACTTTTTAGCATACAGATACAATAAGATAGTAATGCTTATTTACTGTAACAATAATTTTTATTTTATAAGAAGAGTATTTTAATTACATTTCGTTAACCTCAAAAATACCAACCATGTTTATTTCCCTTGATTTACTCGATGAAAGCGAAAAAAAATACAATACCATAAAATCTGTAAAAAGTGCAGATACTTTTAAAGCCCTTTCGTCCAAAGCCTTTATTGACAAAAATTCCAACTTCATAAAGGACAACATTGCAGGTGATGCGGATAATTTGAAGGCGAGAAAAACTTTGCTTAAGACATCAAGCACGGAGCCGGAAGAATTTGCATATGAAAGAGCAATTGGTAAAAATGACTCAGTCTACAGTAATTTTGTAGAACTTATTCAAAATGCAAAAAGAAAAGTTGGAAGAATTGTTATAAAAAACGGAATTAAAACACAGGGTTTTGCGACCGGATTTATGGTTTCTGAAAAATTATTGCTTACCAATTGGCATGTTTTCAAAACCATTGATGAAGTGGCTGACAGTGAAGTACAGTTTGATTATGAATACAACACGCACGGAAACGCCATGACGCCGGTTGCATTCAGATTAAAGAGTGAAGTTTTCTATTATTCAAATAAAGATTTGGATTATTGCTTTGTAGCTGTGCAACCAATTGATATAACCGGGCAACAAAGATTGAAGGACATTGGTTATCTGTATCTTGATCCGGTGAAGGGAAAATTGGGCGATGTGAATGTTGAAAAACTCAACATTATTCACCATCCTGACGGTGACCTCAAACAGCTATCTATAAGGGAAAATAAATTTGTAAAAATTACGCCCGTATCTATTTGGTACGAGACGGACACAGCACCTGGCAGCAGCGGCAGTCCGGTATTCAATGACCAATGGCAATTGGTAGCACTGCATCATATGGGTGTAGCAAAAAAGAATGAGAAAGGTGAATATGTGGATAAATACAAAAAAGTCATACCAACAATAGATGGTAAAATTGATGCATCTAAAATCATATGGGAAGCCAACGAAGGGATAAGGATCAGCGTGATTTTAAATGATGTTTTCTCGAAATTCAAAAACCATAATCTTGTTAATGAACTCAAAAAACCACCTCATGATTCGGAAATGCTTGATCAATCGCCCTTTATGCCTTCTTTTGGGTCAAACCTAGGCGTGAATAAATCTACATTGGACCAATCCGCTGATAGAAACAACATCATGATTTCTTTTCCTTCGGCCTTAGTACAAAAAACAGGCAATATAAATTTTTCAATAAATCAGGCCACGGCCATTGGCGTTGACAATATACCTGTATTCCAGCCTATTGAAATTCCACTAAGGCATAGCGAAATAGATGCTGAGGAAATAAAACGATTGGAAGAAACGCTCGATTTTTCTGAATGCAACGGCTACCAACCCAAATTTTTAGGGAGTAAACACACCATTGCATTGCCACAACCTCAAGCGCCCATAAAAAAACACCTGGCTAAATTGAGCGATTCGAATAGTACAGAGCTGAAGTATTTTAATTATAGTGTATTGTTCCATGCCAGCCGTAAATTGCCATTGTTAAGTGCCGTTAATGTTGATGGTGATGAAGCAAAGAGACTTGATCATACTGAGCGTAAAGACAATTGGCTTAGAGATAAAAGGCTAGATTTTGGCATACAGCTCAATGATGACTACTATAGAAATAGTGGATTTGATAGAGGACATATGAGTCGAAGAGAAGATGCAAACTATGGAAGTACCGCCGATGAAGCAAAAAGAAATGCTGACCTCACCTGTATGTTTACCAATGCCTGCCCTCAAGTACCTCAACTCAATCAAAGCTTAAGAAAAGGTTTATGGGGCAAATTAGAAAAAATAGTTCTGGAAACCGGAGCAAAGGCGGAGACAGGAAAAACCGCAAAAATTACTGTATTCAACGGGCCAATTTTCAAGAATGATGACCCGTTTTTCCGCAACATAAAGATTCCCGTGGAATTTTTCAAAATTGTACTTTGGCTGACAGATAAGAATGGCCTTAAAGCAACCGCTTTTAAATTGTCACAAATCAATCAGCTTGACATTACTGAAGAAGAGCAAATTGATGTGGACCAAAACATCGAATTCAAAGAATACCAATGCAGCATTGCATCTTTGCAAAAAACAACAAAAATTGATTTTTCAAAACTCATTCCTTTTGACACCTACAAGAGCAAGAGCAATAAGGATAAGGTTATCAATACAATAGAAGATGTTGAATCAATGATAAAGCAGTAGGACCAGTTTTTCAAGGCCGGCACTTTTGACCCGAAAAGTATATTCTACCTTTTGTAAAACGATGCAGTTTTTCAATGGTGAAAGAACTGGTTTTGGCTTTTTCAGTGCATTCGTTCGTTTATATGACCATTAATCGATATTCTTTGGATTCCGGTCTAAGAAAAGTGGCATCATCTTACAATAATTATGTATATTCGTACAAATATTGATCAAAATAAAATCGAATAATGATGGGACCATTTACTATGGCATTTGTAGTTTTTTCACTTTTTGTTTTATTTCTTGGCGTATCTGTGATACAGCAAGGAAATGTTGCAGTGGTAACTGTTTTCGGCAAGTACCGGAGATTGTTGTATCCGGGTTTGAATTTTAAAATTCCATTTGTGGAGCAAGTATTCAGAACAATTTCTATTCAGAACAAATCTGTTGAATTGGAGTTTCAGGCCATCACAGCTGACCAAGCTAATGTCAACTTCAAAGTCATGCTCGTATACGCTGTGCTCAATCACGAAGAAAATACCATTCACAATGTGGCCTTTAAGTTTGTAGACGAAAGAAGTTTGATGCAAGCATTGATTCGCACAGTGGAAGGCTCTATCAGGAGTTATGTAGCCACACGCAAGCAAGCAGAGATATTGGCACTTCGCACAGAAATTGTGACCAATGTCAAGGAACAGTTAGACGATACTTTAGAAGGATGGGGTTACCACCTCATAGATTTGCAATTGAATGACATTGCTTTTGATGAGGTCATCATGCGTTCTATGGCGCAGGTAGTCGCTTCCAATAACCTTAAAGCTGCCGCTGAAAATGAAGGCCAGGCCTTATTGATTACCCGTACCAAAGCAGCTGAAGCAGAGGGCAACGCTATCAAGATTTCTGCGGAGGCAGAAAGGTTGGCTGCTCAGTTAAGAGGCCGGGGTGTTGCGGCATTTAGAGAAGAAGTAGCCCAAGGTATGGCTCAATCCGCTAAGGTAATGGGCGATGCCAATCTGGATTCTTCATTGATACTTTTTTCTATGTGGACAGAAGCCATCAAGCACTTTGCTGAGCAAGGCAAAGGAAATGTCATTTTCTTG
>JAYUTD010000459.1:0-8204 GCA_043755305.1 Saprospiraceae bacterium | reverse complement strand
CAATGTTTTTTTTATCCACTGATTTACCTGAAAATGACTATTTAGCTCAAACAATTACACATAGATTATACGATTCAAATGTTTCCACCAAAATTGCTCAATTTATTTTACTTGGCATCGGTGGAGCAAAATTGGTAGATGAGTTGGGATTCAACCCTGATGTATATCATCTAAATGAAGCCCATGCGGCATCTTCAATTTTCTATTTGTATAAAAAGTATGGAAATCTTGAAGAGGTACGCAAAAGACTTGTATTCACTACACATACCCCTGAAGAGGCAGGAAATGAGATTCACGATATCAATCTATGTGACAAGATGGGCTATTTTATGGACATTCCTCTTGCTCAGGTAAAGATGATTATGGGAATTGACAATGACCAATGCAATCACTCCTTACTTGCACTAAGGGCTGCACGCAAAGCAAATGGGGTTTCGAAGTTACATGGAGAGGTAAGCAGAAAAATGTGGAAAAAGTATGATAATATTTGTGAGATTACATCTATAACCAATAGTCAAAATTATAAGTACTGGGCAGATAAACAGCTGTATGCTGCTATGAATAATGACAAAGAAGAAGATTTTATTGATAGAAAAAGATGGCTAAAGAAAAGGGCATTCGATCTTGTCGTTGACCAGACAGGCAAGTTGTTTGACCCTGATGTACTTACTATAGTATGGGCAAGAAGATTTGCCGGATATAAAAGAGCCAATTTAATCACGAGGGATATAGAAAAGTTTACACATCTATTGGAAGACAAAAACCGGCCAATACAAATTATATGGGCGGGAAAGCCCTATCCGCTAGACTATTCAGCAGTAGGAGAATTTAACTCACTCGTCCATCTGAGCAAGCGTTTTAAAAATATTGCAGTTTGTGTTGGATATGAACTTGCTTTGAGCAAGCGATTAAAGCAAGCTGCAGATATCTGGCTTAATAACCCAAGAGTGCCAAGAGAGGCAAGTGGTACAAGTGGAATGACAGCAGCAATGAATGGCGCCATTAATTTCAGTACAGATGATGGATGGATTTGCGAGTTCGCTCATCATGGAAAAAATTCATTTATCATACCTCAAGCTGATTATTTGAACACAAATGTTCATCAGCAGGATGAGCACGATTTAGAATACTTATACACAATTCTTGAAAAAGAAATCATCCCTATGTATTATGAGGGCCAGCAACAATGGAGGAGTATAGTTAAACAAGGCATGCAAGATGTGGTGGCTAATTTTGAAAGTGGTAGAATGGCAAGAGAGTATTACGAAATTATGTATTAAAAAATAAATTTTTTACTACTTCATTGCTTCATACTTAGTTTTACACAATTGTCAAAAAGTTATTCCCTTATTACAGCTACAGGCATTTCTTTGTCGTAATCTCCAAAAATAGAAGGGGTTTGCGCATTATTGGTATGGTTTCTAACATTGAGGTAAATATAATTGAACAACTCTTCTACGGAAACAAATTTGTCTTTGTTCGTGTTGGCATCACCTTTTAAACCATTGATAAGGTAGTGGCTAAATATTCCATGCCTCATGCCAGAATACTCTAAGGACACCTCTTCTTTTTTAGAAGAAGTAATAATAGCTGTGCCCCCTTTTACATTTTTTATTTTGGTGTAAAAATCTGTAAGAGCCATATCATAAGGCGACTTTGCAGCATACATGCTTCCAGAATGACAGGCATCTGTAATATATAGCTTATGCTTGGCTGGCGATTCTTCGATTAAATCAAGAATGTCTTTATAGGCCAACAAATTATTGGAACCATCAAAGTCAACAGGGACAAATGAGCCTTCCAGGCCATGCCCTGACATATATAGTAAAATGACATCATTGGCATCTGCTTTTGAAAAGATATTGCTTATTTCACTTGATATATTCTTTTTTGTGGCAGCATCATCGATTAGGATTCCTATGTGGTCATCCGGGATTGCTCCTCCTTCAGGGCTTTTTAGAAAAGCGTATAAATGATAAGCATCATCGTCTGTGTATCTCAATGATTGCATATGATTATAGGAAGCAACTCCAACAATTACAGCATAAATGTCGATTTCTTCATTGAAGTAATCTGATCTTTTTTCTTTTTGTTGTTTAAGTTTTGCGAGTGCTTCTGCTTCATAAGATCTTTTCTTCAGGGTTCCTAACTCCCAAATTCCACTATGTACAGAACCATCGTTTTTCAACATTGTGCCAAAACCGTGTGGCCCATGGCTTTTCCATCCACCTTTGTATATATCTCCATCAGCATAATTGCATGTACCTTCTCCTTCAGGTTCACCTTTGGCAAATTCTCCAATATAATACGAACCATCACGATAATCAAATTTGCCTATTTCCTGATCACAATATTGATTGGTACAATTTTTTATTTTTGATGATGTGGGTTTGATATTTGGCGAAGTGTTATTCGCAATTGTACCTTCAGTTTTGTCATTGGTGTGTGACACAAGTACATTGTTTTTCCATATACCACTATAGTGCTCTCCATTGGCTTCGGTAAAAATTCCATTGCCATTAAAATTGCCATTGGAAAATTGTCCTGAAAAAGAGGAACCATCCGCAAAGGTATATTTACCTTCCCCTTGAGGCATGTCTGCAAACCAATTACCCTGATAATTTTCATGATTGGCATATGTCATTTTTCCCTTGCCTTGTCTTTTATCATTGGTAAAACTACCTATGTATTCATGGCCAGCTGCAAAAATATATTTTCCAATCCCATCTTTCTTGCCATTAATGAAGTTTCCTATATATTTATCATTGCTCGAAAAAGAGACGATGCCTCTCCCATGAAATTTTCCCAATTTAAAAGCCCCTTGGTAAATAGACCCATTTCTAGCTTTAAAGACACCTTGGCCATTGAAGCAATCCCCTTTAATGCATTGTGCAATTAAAAGATTAAATGAAATGAATAAAAATAGTAGTATTGCTGCTGCCCTCTTTCTCATTTTGAAGTGTTTTTAAATCGTTAATAAATAGCGTAAATTTTGTCCTATAAGAAAGAGATTTTATATTTGCAAATATAACTGATAAAGGTTTTAGAATATTGTTAATGAAATAATAAAATGAAAAAAATGAAAAAATTATTTTTGTGCGCTTTTGTTTTAATTGGATTTTTTCTCTCTTGCGGTACAAGCAATAAAAAAGAAGTTGGGGTCAAATCTGCGAATACTTTCGGCGAAGAATTTGCTATGAAAAATGTAATGTCCTATGATGATTTACTAAAGAAACTTGAGACCAATAAGGAAATGCAAGTGCAAGTTGAAGGCAAAGTTGAAGGTGTATGTCAAGTAAAAGGATGCTGGATGAATATCGTATCAACAAAAAACACCGACTCAAGAAAAATGTTTGTAAAGTTTCACAATTATGGTTTTTTCATGCCATTTGATTTGGCAGGTAAGACTGTCGTAATGAATGGTAAGGCATTTACGGAAGAAACTTCAGTGGATGAATTAAGGCATTATGCAGAAGACGCTGGTAAATCTAAAGAAGAAATAGCAAAAATAACTTCTCCTAAAAAGGAATTAAAGTTTATGGCTACCGGTGTGAAAATTAAAGGATAGTCTTTTAGTGTATGCATTACACAAAATACAGCAATTAATATAATTGACGAAAAAGTATAAAACATTCTGCAGCAAAGGCATTCTCTAAAGAGAATGCCTTTGCTTATTCATACTTGAACACATTTAAATCTTAGACCTGGCCGCTTTGTTTTCAAATTAATTCTTATTCTTATTTTACACCATCTCTTTTTGTAATTAAATATACAAAGTGCAGTTGAAAAGTGTATTAATAATTGACGTATAGTGTTGTTTTTCAATTGCTTAAACCCATTTCGCAACTATTTACCTTTGTAATAATGCGTTTACTTTTGGTACATTCATTGCTATTGGGTATTATTTTTACACTAATTAATTTCTACAATGGAAAAAATAGTCAGTATTACATCGCGGGCGGTGCCTCTGCCAATCGAGGATGTTGACACAGATCAAATAATACCTGCAAGGTTTTTAAAGGCAACAGATAGAATAGGATTTGGGGAGAATTTGTTCAAGGACTGGAGATACAATTCGTCCAATGAGCCAATAGCTGATTTTGTGTTAAACAATCCAATATATCAAGGCAGCATACTTGTGACAGGTAGAAACTTTGGTTGTGGGTCTAGTCGGGAGCATGCAGCATGGTCTTTATTTGATTATGGATTTCGGGTTGTGGTATCAAGTTTTTTTGCTGACATATTCAAAGGTAATGCCTTAAATAATGGTTTATTGCCTTTACAAATAAGTGACCAACAATTGAAAATATTGTTTGAAATTATTGAGGCGAACAAGGATGAACTTATTACTGTAAGTTTAGCAGATCAAACATTGTCCATTGCATCCCATAACCTAAGTTTTGGGTTTGAAATAGACCCCTATAAAAAATTGTGCCTTATGAATGGGTATACTGATTTGGATTATTTGATCCATTTAAAGGATAAAATAACGTCTTTTGAAGCAAAGCAATTGATGTATTGATAGTATGAAATCAAGAGAATTACAACAAATATGTGTGTTGCCGGGTGATGGCATTGGTCCGGAAGTAACAGCACAAGCGGTGAAAGTAATCGTAGCCATAAGTGAAAAATTTAATTTACCTATACATCTTAAGTATGGCTTGATAGGAGCCGCTGCAATAGACGATTGTGGTGACCCTTTTCCAAAGGCAAGTTATGATCTTTGTGTGTCATGCGACGCCATTTTACTTGGGGCAATAGGAGACCCAAGATTTGATGACCCTTCGCTGTTGGTAAGACCGGAACAAGGCTTATTGTCTATGAGAAAAGCACTTGGCTTGTATGCCAATATACGTCCAATAAAAACATATAAGGGTCTGGAGCATTTGTCGGTTATAAAGGCAGAAACACTAGAAGGAACTGATTTTGTTATTTTTAGGGAATTAACGGGAGGAATTTATTTCGGAGAAAAGGTGAAAGGTGAAGGATATGCAAGTGATTTGTGTAGCTACCATGCATATGAAATAGAGCGAGTCACTCATTTGGCTTTCCAGATGGCAACTATGCGCAAGAGGAAAGTAACACTTGTAGATAAGGCAAATGTATTAGAGACCTCCAGACTGTGGAGGTCAACAGTAACCAATATAGCAAAGTCATACCCTGAAATCGACCTTGAGTTTCTTTATATAGACAATGCTGCAATGCAAGTTATCTTAAACCCATCGAGATTTGATGTAGTATTATGCGACAATTTGTTTGGAGATATCCTGTCCGATGAAGCAAGCGTAATAACAGGCTCATTAGGTATGTTGCCATCCGCTTCAAAAGGTGACAAGTATAGTCTGTATGAGCCCTGCCATGGTTCATACCCGCAGGCAGCTAAAAAAGATATAGCAAACCCTATTGCAACCATTTTATCCCTAGAAATGATGTTTCGAGATTTTGGATATATAGAGGAAGCTGATGAGATAATCAAAGCAATAAATTTTTGTATAAAGCATCAAATGCTTACCGAAGATATGAAAGCGGTGAATAATTGCGGATGTAACCAACTTGGAGATATAATAAGTACTTACATTACAGAAGGGCTTCCCGGGTTAAAATTAAAGCAATTGCATGAAGCAGTTTCAATAATCATTTAAATAAAATGAAGCTTTAATGGATTTTCAACTTCATTTAAAACTCCTTATCTGGTTTTTGAAGTTTACTTTGATGAAAATATAATTGGATAATATAACTTATTCAAGTTTTTTCTAAAGGCTTCTAGGCTTGTTACTTGCCATTTTTCAAAAATCAGATTATATATTTTATTGTCTGTTCTAAAAAGGTAGAATACTAAGATTCCATCCTTTCATTTACGCTTTATTCAGAATCTCCCAATATTGAAATTTGTTGGTCATTTGAGAACCTCCACAATAGTTAAATTGCCAGATAAATTGGCTAATCTAGCCAAGAATATGTGGCAAAAAGTAAAATAACTTAATTCAAAAAATTAATTCAAAAATAAAATTGATTAAGCTTTCTTAGATTTAATAAAAAGGATAAATTTTTCTATTTGCTCAGTATTTTCTTTTTCCTCCTTCTTTTTAGCCCGGCTTAGTGCCTGCTCCGCTGTTTTTATGGCTTTATCCAATTTATTTGCTTCTATTAGCATTTGGCAATAAAACATAAGGTTCTCAAAGTGGCTATTGATTTTATAAGCTTCCTCGGCAAAATCGGTTGCTTTCTTAATTATATTTAGGTCGCTTTTGTAATTTTTACAAAAGTCTTCAGCAATAAATCTAAGGGTTTTGTCATCGTTGGATGCTTTTTTGGACAGATTTTCAGCTGCTTTGATATACTCTGCCTTGTTATTAAAAGTTTGGTAATAATACATCTGGCTGGTATATTTAAACACATCTCCACCCTCGGTGAGACCTTTAGATCCTTTTTCTATAGCTTCAATCATTAATTCTGGCGTTTCAAATTCAATAGATTTTTGCAAGGTCGCTTTACAGGCCTTAAGGATTTTATCATTAAATTTTTCTTTGCCTACTAAAGATCTATATTTTTCTTTGTTTGCAAGAATGGATTCAAAAAGTTTACTATCTGCTTCTATGGCTGACTCAAAAGTAAACTTCATGATCTGCTCTTCACTCAAATCTTTCTGATTCACAAGGTATTCATTTGCAATTTTAAGGCTTGGTTTACCAGCATTGTTGAGTGACTTTATATATTTAATCATGAAATCAAAATCCCTTTTACCTGCTTCAAATTCTTTGGTAAGATCTCCGGAATTATCATTGTTTTTCAAAGCATCTTTTCCATGGTTGATTAAACCTTCTGGTTGCTGACCTCCGACGACTTTTTTTATAACTTTGCCATTGAAATCGATGAAAAAAAGAGTCGGATAAGCGCTTACAGGGTATTTACTTTCAAAAGCCCTTCCTTCTTCGCTTTCCATATCCAATTTAACATTAATAAAGTTAGCATTGAAAAACTTGCCTACTTCATCTTTGGTAAATACATTTTTGGCCATTGCTTTGCAAGGGCCACACCATGTGGTAAAGGCATCTACAAAAATAGCTTTATCGTTTTTTGCAGCTTCTTCCAGAGCTTCTTTCCAATTGCCGTGAAAAAATTCAATGCCCTGGGCGCATATTATTTTCGGTAATAAGAGGCAAGAAATAATAATTACATGCTTAGTCATTTTGATAAAAAAGTTGTCTACTGCAAATATCACAATAAAAGACGATATTTTGTAGAAGAAATGAGTACAAGGTAGGTATTTAACAGATTTTTAAATTAAACTATGAATTTGCCCTAAGCAAAAAAGAATTAAGTTGAATTTCATATCTTCGTCCCTAAATAAAACTATAGATGGAATCAAGCAAGAGAACAGATGTAAATCAACTCGGAGAGTTTGGATTGATCGATCACCTCACGGAAGATCTGCTAATACGCAATTCCAGCACAATTAAAGGTATAGGCGACGATGCTGCAATCATAGATAGTGGAGGGTATTATACATTGGTATCCACGGATATGCTGGTAGAAGGTATACATTTTGATTTATCTTATTCGCCCCTCAAGCATTTGGGGTACAAATCTGTAGTAGTAAATGTGTCAGACATTTATGCCATGAATGGAATACCTGAGCAAATAATGGTCTCCATGGCTATTTCAAATAAATATTCTGTGGAGGCGCTTGAAGAATTGTATGAAGGGATTAAGCTGGCATGTGATTTCTATAATGTAGATCTGGTAGGTGGTGATACAACGTCTTGTCCAAAAGGCATGGTGTTGTCCATAAGCGTAATAGGAAAATGCGAAAAGGAAAAAGTTGTGCTTAGAAGAGGAGCAAAAGAAGGTGATCTTATCTGTGTAACCGGCAATTTAGGAGCTGCTTATCTTGGATTACAAATATTAGAAAGAGAGAAGCTACTATATCTTGAACATCCAGAGATTCAGCCAGAACTCAGTCAACATGAATACCTTATTGGGAGACAGTTGAAGCCTGAGGCCAGAAGAGATGCAATAGCATTTTTTGAAGACAATAATATTATACCTTCTGCAATGATTGATATATCTGATGGCCTTGCATCAGAAATAATGCATATATGCAAGCAGTCAGGTGTAGGTGCATTAATAGAAGAATCGAAGGTGCCTATCCATCCTCTTACAGAAGAGCAAGCTATCAAATTCAGGATTAATCCTATAACATG
>JAYUTD010000458.1:0-8204 GCA_043755305.1 Saprospiraceae bacterium | reverse complement strand
CAAATGTATATTTTTATCATTTTCAAAAAAATACAAATATGTATTACTTTCGAAACTCCTTCGCAATTGATTGATATTCAGTAAATAACAAATATGTTAGGCCGCTTTGGAATTCTTATTTGCTAAAATTGTCAAATTGATACAATAAAATAAAATAAAATTATATCTTTGCAGCCTAATAAAAAAATCTACTAACATGCCAAAGATGAAGACTCATTCAAGTGCAAAGAAGAGGTTTAAGATTACTGGATCTGGTAAAGTAAAGAGATTCCAAGCTAATACCTCTCACTTGATGCGAAAAAAATCGAAGAAAGCTAAGACAAGACTTAGTGGTTCAACAATGGTTACAGAAGTCGAAGTACACAGAGTAAAGAGACTTTTAGCCAGAGGATAATTATTTTTTAACGAGAATACAGGAAAAAAAGCATCGAAAGATCCCTGTATTGAACTAAAACTTTTTAAAATGCCTAGATCAGTTAACAACGTCGCTTCTAGAAACAGAAGAAGAAAGATTCTTAAACTCGCAAAAGGATATTTTGGAGCAAGAAAGAATGTGTATACAGTAGCAAAAAATGCTGTAGAAAAAGGTATGCTCTATGCCTACGTTCACAGAAAGAACAAGAAAAGAGCCTTCAGAAGATTATGGATTGCAAGGATCAATGCCGGTGTAAGAATGCACGGTCTATCCTATTCCAAGTTTATGCATATGCTCAAAGTAAAAGGTGTAGACCTTAACAGAAAAGCACTTGCTGACATAGCAATGAACCATCCTGAAGCATTTACCTCATTGATAAGTCAAGTAAAGTAAAAAATCAATACGAAAAAATTTAAGGCCGCAATCATTGATTGTGGCCTTTTTTATTTTATATGCAGAATAGAACGAAAAGGTTATTTTTTGGCGATAAATATATAACTCTTTTTTTTGTAAAACTGGTCCTCAAATGCTTCTTTGCCCAATGCTTCAGGTGCGTCCTTTAGCACCTCTTCCAGCAAAAAAATGTGCATTTCCAGGTTTTTGAAAAAATCGAAAACCATTTCAGGCTTCGTCCCGTAAAACTCAGATGCCCCCATTCCATGTTCAAACAATACCATGGGCTTGCAGCGTTGGATAAGTTTTTCTGCACCTTTTAGTACACCGTATTCGCCGCCTTCTGTGTCTATTTTGATAAAATCTATCCGGGTTTCGCATGGGATGATATCATCCAATCTTTTCACTTTTACGGTAATAGAGGTATCCTGTTCTTTTTTATCATAGTTCCTTTTGATAAGGCCACTATAGGCAGGATTGGAGGTCACGAGATTGAAATTTGAAATGCCATCAGTGTCTCCTAATGCATATGGATGTATGGTAACTTTACCTTTGTACTTAGCCAGAAGGTCAAGGTATAAATAGGGAATGGGTTCGAAACCCAAATGATGGCCACCAGGAGCAAATTTTATTATATAATCCATGATTTCGCCTTTATGGCATCCTACATCAATACAATTGCTGAAGGAATTCAGGTATTTTTTGATAACCTTAAAAGTCAATTGATCTACGGCTATATTTTTACTAATGGCAAAAGGGAGTGCAATTAATTTCTTTCTGACAAAATCTTTGATTTTTGACATTTTTATTTTCGTGATTGTGTATGTACCTTTCAAACAATAAAGGCTGGTAATAACGTACTGTTTTATCATTAATAAAATTGCTCACCCCATTTAAAAAGAGATGAGCAATTTACCTATTTTCTTTTAGACGTCTTTAAGAAATTCTTTTAAATTGATTCATATTATTTTTATTGATTGCCGTCCAATTCTTTTACGATTCTGTCTGCCTTGAATATATGCTTCAATGCAGCATAAATACCGCCCGCGTGCACGGATACTGTTCTATTTACTCTTTCATCAAAGATAAAATTTCCCGGCAATGACTCAATGTTGCCATCAAAAATCAAACCCACTACTTCTTTTTTGCGATTGATCAATGGAGATCCGCTATTTCCCCCGATGATGTCATTGGTCGAAACCGTATTCATTGGTGACATTAGCAATTCCATGTCAGGATTTTGCCATCTTAAAGGAAGTGCCCATGGAAAGGTTTTGTTGAAAGAATAGAACCTGTCATACATGCCAAAGAAGGTAGTTCTTGTAGGTGCAATTGTGCCATTGTAATCGTATCCTTTGATGACGCCATCTGAAATTCTTAAAGTAAATGTAGCATCCGGTGGCAATGAGGTACCAAAAACCTTGAAAGCCTGGTTGGCAATGATCGCTTCAAGACTCTTTCTTGCATTTGCAGAACCACCGAAAGCAGCAGAGCCTTCAGCAAATCTTTTTCCGAAAATTCTAGCCGCTTTCATCATCATATCATCCTCTTCTGCAATTTTATCTTCTTTAGATAAACATTTAGTAGCTTTTTCCAAATCTTTAAAATTTGTCTTCTTTAAAAGTTTATCCGTGTACTCATCGATTGATTTTCCCCCTAGCACCATACTCAGCGTCATATCCCCTTTGTATGCATCCTGGCTTATTTCATTCAGAAAAGTTTTAAAAAGTGTCCTTTGCTTATCATTGTCTATTTTGTCAGACAATTCTAAAATTTCGCTCAACAATTTCTTTTTATCTTCTTCCTTTCCTTGTGATTTTATTATTTCTTCGTATTGATAAAGCATAAACATCATCATATAAATATCGCCTCTTTTAGGGTTGGGAGACAAATGGGATACCGCCCATGCATGCGGATACAATGATTCGTAGGCTTTTTTCATTTCATCCCATGCGGTAACATTTGGCGATTTTGATCTTATGTAATCTTCCATGGCTTTTTTTCTGCCAAACAATTCCGGGTCTTTTAATCCTTTGAGTATACCTGCCGTAGCCTTCATCCCATTGGCATTGTTGGCAATTGCATTGAGCAATGACTGCGCTTCCATTTCCATTGCCGGATCTTTCACCATAATTTCATACTCTTTTACCATAAGCTCATTTCTATTTTGCAAAAATTTGAGTTGCATAGGGTACCTATAATCTCTATCGTACTCCAACTGGGCCATTGATCTATACCTCTCTGTTCTTCCTGGATTTCCCACTACAAATACCGGCTCGCCATCTGCAGCGCCATTTTTATTGAATTTCAAATAATTGGCTTTTGTATTGAGAGGCAATCCGTTTTCATCATAAGCTCTCCAAAAGGTACAATCAAGATTATACCTCGGATAGGTAAAATTATCCGGATCTCCACCAAAGAAGCCTAAGTCAACTTCCGGTATCCATACCAACCTGATATCATCAAATCTTTTGTATCCATACAAAGAATACTTACCGCCACTGTAATAAGTTACATTTTGCAATCGAAGGCCTTCCCAGCCTTTCATTGTTTTATATTTTTCCTGTATTTCTTTCAATGCTTTGGATGTAGCTTCGGCTTCTTTCCCTTTTTCAGCCGATGCAATCAGTGCAGTGACCTCAGAAGTAATGTCTGCGGTTATTATAAGCTGCTCTACAAACAAGCCCTCCGATTTTCTTTCCTCAGCAAGCGTATTGGCATAAAACCCTTGTTTGTCAAAATTTTCTCCTTCTTTCTGCAGTTTCACCACCTCATCTCTAGAGCAATGGTGATTGGTCATGATAAGGCCGTCAGAAGATATAAATGAAGCACTACACCATGTAGCAAATCTTAAGGATGACTTTCTCACGTCATCATACCAGCTGTCTTCAGGTTTGAAATTATAGGCTTTGGCAAACCACTCTTTGGGAGGATTTTCAAATGTCCACATTTTACCGTAATCATGAGGATTTGGTTGATCTGCCTTTTGGGCAAATACCGCAACGCTACTTATTATAAGTAAAATAAAAAAGGTAATTTTTTTGATAGTCATGATGTAATTTATTTAAAAAAGAAATGTAATTATAAAGTTAAAAAATTAAATGCTAAATGCATCTATTCTTTGAGGTTTTCCGTCCAAAAAAGCCAATTTTCCATTTATTTTACCCAATGGCACGGATACCAGCCCTGGTTTTTTACCTACCTCAATACTGCCCAGCTGGCTGTCAAATCCCAAAGCCTTTGCACCATTTATCGTAGCCCACCCTACGATGGTTTCTATCGGTACATAGCTGCAATATTTATGAATGGTCTTCATTTCCTCCCATACAGACAATTGCCAATTGGAAGTCAACGAATCTGTACCAATAGTCATATTTTGGTTTTTATCCATAAACAATCTATAATCTGGAAGTCTGTTTTCAATGTATAAATTAGCATTGGGACAAGTCGCCCAGTATATATTTTTATTCCAGGCATTTGCGGCATCTATATCCAATGCATCCGTCAAAGTATTGTGCACAAAAATGGTTCTTTGGGTTTCGTCCATATTTTCTATAGCATAATGTATGGACGACTTGCCCGTGGCGGTGAATGCCTCAAGATCGTTTCCAAAATTTTTATAGAATTCTACAAAGCCGCCCGTTTTAGATTTAAACAATTCGTTTTCTGCGATCGTTTCTTCGTTATGTATACATACAGTTTTATGAGGCATGTTTTGCTTTTTCATAAATGCAAAAAGCGCTTTGGTCACAGAATAAGGTGCATGTGGTACCAAAGATTTTTGGTCTTTGCTATTGTCGTCCTGTTTTTCATATACGTCTAAATATTGCTCAATAGCGGCAGAAGTCATTGTTTCATTCATAAGGTCAAACATTTCTACAAATGTGTAATACCTTATTTTACTTTGTCTTTTTGTGGTGATAGTGTCTGTTTTATTGGAAATATCCCCTACAGCCACGATTCCTGCGTCGAACATCTCACTATCCGCCTTAGCTATAGCAGAAAGTATTGTTTCTAAAGGAAAATCTCTATACAGCACTACGCTGCCAATAAATGGAAGCAGCGTGGTACCTGTATCTACAAGACCTTTCATATGGGAAAGTTCAAGATGGCAGTGCGTATTAATAAATCCGGGTAAGATGGCAAAGGGCAAGTGCTTTAAAGATGCCGGATCGTGGTCCGAATACTTTTCAATGGCAACTACTACCCCTTCCTTATCGAGTATTACTACTTTTTGGTCATTGTCTTCAAAGTTTGGCGTAAAAACTAACGGCGCCGTAAACTTAGTGATGGACATATTGTAAATTTGGCTGCAAAATTACACAATTTACGAGACCTTTCTTTATATACATTTAAATATTTCGTTAGATTATTAGTACAATTAATGTATTTTTATGTTTACTAAATGAAACCTTCCAATTTTCGGTATATCAAAACAATTATTTCTATATTATTGTCCTCGTTTGCTACCCTGCTCCATGCTCAACCGCAGCCATGTGGGCCAATACCAGGCATGACTCCTACTTGTATGGAAGCTTGTATCATTTGCGATATTGATGGATTTACCGGTATTAACAATAGCAGTGTCAAAGGGCAGGCACCGCCCGGCTTTTGCACATCACAGATTCATCACATGCAATGGATAGCCTTTATAGCCGGCACCGAAGACATCAAAATAGAATTGTCGGTGTTCAATTGCACAAAAGGCGAAGGATTGGAAGTGGGCATTTATGAAGGCATCAATTGTGAAAATTTTAAGTTGGTTACTGAATGCGATACTGACATACCTGCCAATACAAAAAGGATTTTTAAAAATACCAAACCGCTTACCATAGGCCAATATTATTTTTGGGTTATGGATGGCAGCAACAATGATGTATGCAGTTATACAATCAAAGTTCTTGAAGGTACTACTAAAGTGCCACCATTGCTTATTCCCGCTCCTATTGAAGTGCCGGCTGTAGTTTGTGAACAAAAAGAAACTTATTTTACGACAGAAGGCATAGCCGGAGCAACGATATATGACTGGTCAGTCAATGGAGTAGCCATTACATCGGGATATGAAATGAAATATACTTTTCCATCAGCCGGGGAATACACCGTATGCCTTGATGCGAGAAATGTATGCGACAAAGGTCCGCAGAATTGTATGAAGATAAATGTTGAACCATCGAAGAAGGCATCTTTTGAACAAGAGATTTGTTTTGGCGAGTGCCTGGAATATTATGGCAATAAATATTGTGAAACCGGTCAATACAAAGCCGTATTGCCTGCGGCAAATGGATGTGACAGCATAGTGACCATAGGCCTTAAAGTTATGGACCAAATAGTCACAAACCAATCCCTGGTCTTATGTGAAGGTGACACACTCAGGCTTGGAGACGGTACATTTACTGCATCCGGCCAATATATAGCCAATATAGTAGAAGCGGATGGGTGCCGCATTAAAGTAAAATTGGATCTCACTGTGGTTAATTGCAAAATAAAAACACAAACGCAGATCACAAACGTAACGTGTAATAATTACAACAATGGCCAATTGGCCCTTACCATCAAGCTTGGAACTCCACCGGTAAAGTATTTTTGGAAAAAAATTGAAAATCCAAGTATTAAAGGCAGCGGCTCAATTCTACAATTGAATGAAATACTTCTCATAGACAATCTGGATGAAGGCAACTATGCATTTGAGTATGTAGATGCCGGTAACAATGTGTCCTATTCTTACGAGCACGTCACTCAGCCGTCAAAATTACAGTGTACTTTTGCTTTAAGCGATTACAATGGATATGCTGTGCCCTGCATTGAAAAAAAAGTAGGCACAGCCACTGCTCAGGCATCGGGTGGCAATGGACAATACAATTACGCCTGGTCAAATGGGCAAAATACCGCGACCATTGAAAAATTGAAAGGAGATAAATATACTGTGAGCGTAACGGATAAAAACAACTGCAGTGCGGCTTTTTCTGTTGTACTGCTTGCTCCTGCAAAACTTCAGTTGGTACTGGACAGCTACAATCCTGATTGCACCGGAGGCAAAAGCGGATATATCGATGCATCGCTGTCGATTGGCGGCACTCCCCCATTTTCCTTTAGCCTCAACGGTAAAAAATTTGTGGATGAAGCCAAGTTTGATAAACTGGGTACTTCCATAAACACCATCACTATTAAAGATATAAATGGCTGTGAGGATGTAAAAACCGATACGCTCATTGCTGCAGAAATTCCAAAAATTCAATACATTGATGCTTATAAAATAGCACTAGGCGATAGTATTGATATAAATATTTTATCTAATCTTGAAAAACAAACGGTGAGCTGGAACCCACCTAAAGATGTATTATGCCCCACATGCTTAAATACTGCCATAAGACCAGTCGATTCTACCACGTATGAGGTGATCATTACCTCCAAAGATGGATGTGAAGCAACAGCCACAATAAAAGTCGATGTAGTGAAAAACTATAGCTTTGTGGTATGTGATGCTATAAGTCCCAATGCAGATGGCATTAATGACAAGATAAGGTTCAATGCAAAAAAAGATGTAGATGCAGTATTGTATTATGAAGTATATGACCGATGGGGAAGCAAAGTCTACCAAATCAAAAACGTTAAAAATGGCCTTGTCGACCTCGATTGGGAGGGAACATTCAATGGGGTGAAATTGGCAGAAGGCAGCTATCTCTGGCTTGCTTCTGTAGCCTACATTGATGGTAAAGTTATTAACTATAGTGGCTCACTTCTTATCGTTCGATAATGCACTCGCAAAATCACTTGCTACCCTAAGTCTTAAACTTTCCTCCGCATCAAAGGGCTGCCGCCATGTCTCAAGTTGGATCTACATCCTACTTGATTTACCCCGTTGGATTTAATCCTACGTTGTAAATCCGACCTGAGGCAAATATCTATAAAACCAATGTAATCCTATATTCAATTATAAAAATAATAATTTTTGCAATAGCCAAATGCAATTGTATTTTATTCAAAAGAGAAGCGCTTATATGGATAATAGGTAGAAGTCAGTCCCCAAGCTGCTTGGGGACGACCAGCTTATTCATACGGTAAGTATTGAGACAGCGAGGTCACTATGTCAAAACAAACTATTATTAATATCAATCTATTCATCTTCTTTTTTGAATCCAATTGGTTTCCTTTTAGATTGTGGACTCATAAGATATCGCAAAGTATTATAAATCTCTTTAAATTTTCCGTCATAGCCTTTTTCCATTGCTTCTAATTTCTTAAGGAGTTCATCATAGTTGATAGCTAGTTTTCTTAAAGCTACAAAAGTTCTCATTATTGCAATATTCATTTCTATTGATTTAGAACTTTTCAAAACACTTGATAGCATGGCAACTCCCGTCTCCGTAAATGCATAAGGTTTGGCTCCGCCAAAGTG
>JAYUTD010000457.1:0-8206 GCA_043755305.1 Saprospiraceae bacterium | reverse complement strand
GCAAGGGCCAGAAATATTCAGGAGTACAATGAAAAATTTGTGGCCAGAAGATTGAACCCAAGAGATGGGCACAAATTTCTGCCTTATATCGTACTGGTTATTGATGAGTTTGCAGATTTGATTATGACAGCAGGTAAGGAAGTAGAGATGCCAATAGCAAGGTTAGCGCAGTTGGCCAGAGCTATAGGTATACACCTTATTATTGCTACTCAACGACCATCAGTCAATATCATTACCGGTATCATCAAGGCAAACTTCCCGGCAAGATTGGCGTTTAAAGTTACTTCAAAAGTTGACTCAAGAACAATCCTGGATAGCGGTGGAGCGGAGCAATTGATCGGCAGAGGAGATATGCTATTGAGCATTGGAAGCAGTGTTGTGCGATTGCAATGTGCATTTGTTGATACACCTGAAGTAGAAGATGTCATTAAATTCATTTCTGACCAGCAAGGTTTCCCTGAACCATTCTTCTTACCTGAAGTGAAGACTGAAGATAGTATTGGTGGAGGTTCAGTATCTATGGCTGATCTTGATGACATGTTTGAAGAAGCAGCAAAAGTTATCATAGGCCACCAGCATGGCAGTACTTCTATGATCCAGCGGAAACTCCAACTTGGCTATAACAGGGCAGGAAGGATTATGGATCAAATGGAAAAAGTAGGCCTCGTAGGCCCTGCTCAAGGCAGTAAGCCAAGAGAAGTATTGGTATATAGTGTGGATGAATTGGAAAATATATTGAGGTCATTGAAAAATTATCAATAAAGCCTTATAATTTATAAGAACAACTGTTAAACTAAGCATAGAATGGAAAAGCTCATCTTTACTACGGATGGGCTTTTTTTTATTTGATGGTTTTTGTAAATTGAATTTTATATAAATTGAATTTAATTCATAGTAGTGGTATTTGGACAGTATTCGTTTTTTGCTTAACTTAACAAACAAATTAAGTAAATTTGTATTTAATACACTTAGAACCAAATACTAAATACTTCTTCAGATGGATAAAATAAAGCTTTTCCTCGTAATTTTTTATTGTGTGATTGCTTTAAGAAGCTTTGCACAGCCCTCTATTGTAATGATTCCGGTTATTTCAGGTCTCAATGCACCGATACAGCTTACCCATGCCGGTGATGGCTCACATAGGATATTTGTGGTAGAAAAAGGTGGCCGTATAAAAGTGTTTGACAAAAAGTATATCATTTTGGATACTCTTTTGACCATTACCGGTCTTCCAACAAGCAGCAATGAGCAAGGATTATTGGGTGTAGCGTTTCATCCTAATTTTTATACCAATGGGTATTTATACATCAATTACACAAGTGGAACATTCAATACAGTGGTTGACCGATATACCATAAGTTCTAGCAATCCCAATGAAGTGGATCCGCTCTCCAAACTAAATATACTCGATATACCGCATACTTTTTCAAACCACAATGGTGGTGAAATGCATTTTGGCAAAGACGGCTATTTATATATTTCTACTGGTGACGGTGGCAGTGCAGGCGACCCCAGCAATAATGCACAAAACGATGCCTCAATGTTGGGCAAAATCTTGCGCATCAATGTAGATGCTGCTGTTGGAGCACAAAATTATACAGTACCAGGTGACAATCCTATTGCCGGCAATGCACTTTATGTCAAAGGTTTAAGAAATCCATTTAGATGGAGTTTTGATAGGTATACAGGAGACATGTGGATTGGCGATGTAGGGCAAAGTGCAAAGGAAGAAATCGATTATCTTGCCAAAGCCAATATTGCCGGTTCTAACCTGGGATGGCGCTGTTACGAAGGCAACAATACGTATAATACTACAGGATGTGCATCTATGCCTTCCTACAAATTTCCATTGTACGACTATGCCTATTCTTCTACTTCAAAATCTATTATTGGTGGAGTGCGGTACAGAGGATACAAATACCCCGATCTAAAAGGGTATTACTTTGCCATTGATTATTTTTCAAGTGATATCAAATTGATCAATTTTATTTCCAATGCCTGGACTTCCTCCACTCAGACCTTAGCAACCTCTTTCAAGAGTATTTGTGACTTTGGAGAGACTGAAGATGGCGAATTGTACGCTGTAGACCACGATACCAATGTCGTGTATCAATTGACCAATGCGAATGCTAAAACAGTATATACTTTTTCTGGCGCAGGAGATTGGATGATACCTGGTAACTGGAAAGATGGTTTGGTACCACCAAATCCATTGCCATCTGGTTCTGTAATCGCTGTAAAGCCTAGGTTCGGGGGCAATTGTATATTGAACAATAGCGTAACTATAGCCAGTGGTGCTGATATTTTTGCTGAGCCCGGCAGTAGTTTTATCGTCAATACCAATATGAATATCGACTGAAAAATCACTGGTGTACAATATTGTTCAAGACTGCTGTTTGATATAGATAGCGTGTGGTAATTTAGGAAAGAAAAAGTTTTTCCAGATGACCTTCCAAAATATAACTTTTGGTAATGTCACTTGCATGTTTCAAAAGGCTGTCTATTTTAGTTTGTTTACTTCCTAAAATTTTATATGCCTTTTCCAATGCAATGTCACTTTTGTCATAGTTGGTTTCGTGAAAGGCCTCTGCCAATGCATGGATGACAAGCCCTTCGTCTTTTATTTTCCCTAGTTCAGCAATCATCCAGCTTAATGAATAAAAGCTGTTTTTATCAAGGTTGATGGTGGTAAGTTTTTCTTTATTTTCCGGCATTGCATTGAAAGGCGAGGACAATACACTTTCTGTAAGGTATTTTTTAACATCACCACTTACATTTTTACTCTTTCCAAGTTGAATTACACCATTCAATGAATGGGCATAAATACTTAGCCATCTTAACTTTCTTCTTAATTCATGCACGTCATGCTCCATATCTTCAAATGTAAAGCTATCGTCTTTTACAAATTGGATGATTTCATTAATGTCCGCTTTGTATTTGCCAACGATGGCTTTATTTTCTTTTTCTAAAGGAAGATCATCTACAGATTTGATCTTTTTGTAAATTTTACTTATTTTTTCACCATCCAACCAATGCTCATCGAAAAGCAATTCATTCAACAGCCAAATTTTTTCCTGGGCTTTGTTGTAAAAATAATCTTTCACTTCATCTTTGACCTTTGTATTTGATTCAAATGTTTTGTACATGGCTACGTAATGATCTACCTTACCCAAGCAATCCTCCACAGATTTAAAATCTTGTTTAAGGTTTGCGAAAGGTTTTTCATTATATACGTCAATGTATATCTTACTTAAGCCTTCCAACATAAACATAGGAGTCCTAAGATCATGAAGAAATAACCATAAAGATGGATTTTCATGAATGGCACTTTTATTAATAAGCGATTCTACTTTACTAAGGTGGTAATTGAATCTGGTTTTTATCGTATTCATATGACTTGTTTTTTTTATCAAATATTGTATTGGTATAATGCAGTTGTTGTAAAGTTAGGCAAAATTAATCTTGTTTTCAAGTTTTAGCTTAAAATTTCGTTTCTGAAAAAGAAGAAGTGGGGCAAAAAACTGTACTGGTTTGCCACAATTTTTTCTACTTTTGTAATTGGCGTACGAAAAGTCGAGCAGTTGGCATAAAATATTGGTTTGGTGCAATAAATGAAGCAATATTTATAAAATTAAAAGGATTTCCATCTTTTTTTAGTATAAAATAAAATGAAATGAGGTTTTCAATCCTTTTTTAATTTTATCTTACACTAAATTTAGATGAATTTTACCTTAAATAGAGGAAACAATACACTTGCAAATATTTCATAATATATACGTTACCCGCCATTGCAAAAATCTTTTACAAAAGGGCTGTCTTGTTTCATTTTCATTATTGTTAAGTAGCCTTTTAGTGTGCGGACAATCTACCGAAAAAGTCGAATTTTGTATTAAATACAATGGTAAAGCACTAAGCTGGCAAAACGATCATGATCTGCTGCTGGCCAATGATTCAATCCAGGTAACATGTATGAAATTTTATATTTCCAATCTACAATGCTACAATGATGATGTGCTTTTATATGAAGAGCCGGCCCGGTTTCATCTTTTGGATGTTGCAAATGCCAAATCCATGTCATGGAACGCAGAAAACGTTAATGCAATGCATTGCAATAAAGTAAAATTTTGGGTAGGCGTAGATAGTTTGACACATACCCTAGGAGCGATGGACGGTGACCTTGACCCAATACATGGCATGTATTGGACCTGGCAAAGTGGGTATGTCAATTTTAAAATAGAAGGCAAATACCGCAGTAATACCGGTACATTAAAAGAGTTTCAATACCATATTGGAGGATACAATGCCCGTTTCAATACGTTGCAAGAAATACTATTGCCTATCAAAAAGAATAAACTCCATATATTTTTTGATTTGTCAAAATTTTTATCTTTGGTTGATATATCGGGAATGCCGCACATTATGTCGCCATGCAAAGATGCAGTGCACATTGCGCAATCATTAAGCAAGTGCTTTAATACCGAAGGAAATGAATAAGTTGGTGGGCTTATTTTTTTTATTATTGGGTATGCTGGTGGTTGGTGACCAAGAGTTGTATTATCAGCCACCACATTTTCCTAAACCAACGTATCTGTTTTCACGCAATGGCCTTACGGCTGAAAAGATATCTTTGGGGCGTAAACTATTTTATGATCCTATACTTTCCAAATCCAATGCCATATCTTGTGCAAGTTGCCATTCTCCTTATAATGCATTTGCGCATACGGACCATGCATTGAGCCATGGCATTTTTGACAGTATAGGCAATCGAAATGCACCTGCTTTATACAATCTTGCATGGCAATCCAATTTTATGTGGGATGGGGCTATTACAAATCTTGACATGCAAGCATTGGCGCCAATCAGTCATATAAAAGAAATGGGAGAAGAAATAAGCCATGTAATCTTAAAACTGGAGCAATCTGATGAATATCCGTCGCTTTTTTACGAAGCATATAAAGACAGTTCTATTACAACCGCATATTTGCTTAAAGCATTGGCACAATTTCAACTCACATTTGTATCGGCCAATGCAAAGTATGATAGAGTCGTAAGTGGGAAAGATACATTTACCTATCAAGAGAAAAATGGGTATAAGCTTTTTATAAAACACTGCAACAACTGTCACAAAGAACCATTGTTTACAAATGGCCAGTTTGCAAATAATGGGCTTGTCATAGACAGTACTTTAAATGATTATGGAAGGGCCAAAATAACCGGTGTTGCCGAAGATAATTTAAAATTTAAAATACCATCTTTGCGCAACCTTGGATTTACTTATCCATACATGCATGATGGCCGATTCAAAAGAGTACAGGATGTACTCAATTTTTATAATGGTAATGGAGATAAAAACATTAGTATTGACAAGCGATTGTCCCAAAATATGGCTTTGTCAAACAAGGACAAAGTCGATCTGGTAGCATTTCTAATCACATTGAACGATACCAGTTTTATACGAAATACAAATTTTCACTTCCCAAGAAAATAATTTTAATGCGCTTAGGAAATGAACCAGACTAAAAAATCGTACATTTAAACTGAATACAATTGGTTTTTAAAATAAAAAGGAACAAATAAACATAAAATGATCAAAAATTCGCTCGTCATAAGTTTAATCCTACTGGTAGTTGGGGCTAATGCACAGGTATCCAACCCTATTGTCACTGAATGGCTTCAGAATACCAGCCTAACGGGCAATTATTACAAGCAAGGAAGCAGTGTGCTTATCCCAAATAATATATTGGTGAATTGCCAGTCTATTGACTATTCTGCCAACTCGGTTTACATTACCACCAAAGGTATACCGGCATATCCCACCGGTCCATTTTTAGATGGCAATCCATCGATAGCACAAAACCAAAATGCCATTTTCAAAATGCCATTGAACCCTACCAAAAAAGCAGGCACACCTTCCAATACAACAGGTGGAAATATTGGCCTTTTTATCAATGGGGTTGCTTTGTTTGATTACAGAGATGGGGTAGGCTGGAATTCTACCACAAACAGCCTTTGTGGGGGACCTGGTAATTCACCTTGCCCAGGAGGGCCAAATGCAGCTAACCCTTGGACCCGTGATGCAATAGTTGCAGAGCGCAAGGGATTCGACTGTGCCAAAGGACATCCTGCTATGGGAAATTACCACCACCACCAAAATCCTTCAGCCTTCAAATTAGATCTCACTGTAGTTTCAAATGTATGTAACCTTTACGATGCCGATGGCCTTTATGTAATAGACAGTACAAACCACTCACCGTTGATTGGATTTGCCTATGATGGATTTCCGATATACGGTGCATATGCTTTTAAGAATACAGATGGCAGCGGAGGCATTACTAGGATGAAAAGCAGCTATACTTTAAGGGCCATTACAGAAAGAACCACCAGTCCGACCGGTGATGCAGTATCATCGGGACCACCTGTAAATTCAACTTATCCTATAGGTTATTTCAGAGAAGATTACCAATACAATACTACTTCTGCAGCGACTCCGGATTACCTGGATGAACACAATGGCAGATTTTGTGTGACTCCTGAATATCCAGCGGGAATATATTGTTACTTTGCCACTGTTGATGGTAAATGGAATTCTGCTTACCCTTATGTTGTAGGGCCTACTTTTTATGGTACATTGAATAGTAGTAAAGTACAATCAATAAATGAAACAGTGACCAATTATAAACCCACTACATCTGTACAAGACATTGATCCAGGCCAATTAGACATCCGTTTGGTACCTAATCCTGCAAGTGAAATTGTAGCAATACAAATCAATAAAGCATTGCATTCAACATTGAAGGTGGAATTGTATGATGTAAATGGAAGGCTGATACTATCCAATTCCATCAATCAAGGCACGACTATAGGTTACTTTGATTTACAGACCGTATATCCGGGTACATACGTAGTAAGGATATCCAATGGTAAATATAAGGTAAGCAATGAGTTGATGGTTGTGAAATAATAAATAAGAGTTGCAAAATGTATTTGGAGGGCATACGTTATTGATCATTGGCCACGTATCCTGAAGTTCGCCCATAAAGAGGCCATGTTGTCAAATTGCTTTTCATTTTGTAATATCCTTTGGCAGTCTAAATTTTAACCGCTATGATACAAAGGCAGCCGTATTTTATTTGTTTCCTGATGCGTATTGGCGCTTTGACATCAGGTGTCAACAAAAAGTCAAATCGCCTTGTTATCAAGTTATTAACACAATTTCAAACAAAAAATGGTATCTTTGTAAAATTATATCATATGTGTTGTCTTAAAATAAATACTACTTCTATATAACGCAGCACCCAATTTAAAAATACATTCATTTGCAATTTTCAGAATTAAACATTATTAATCCCATCCTCAATGCTTTAAAAAAAGAGGGCTACGAAACACCAACTCCAGTTCAACGTCAAGCAATACCAGCCATATTAGAGGGCAGAGATACTTTAGCATGTGCGCAAACAGGCACAGGAAAAACGGCAGCATTTGCCATACCGATCCTTCAGTTGCTGACAGCATCAAAAGAAAGAAGGCCGCTCAATAAAGCCATTAGGTGCTTGATATTGACGCCAACCAGAGAATTGGCCATTCAGATACAAGAAAACATATTGACTTATGGCAAAGGCCTACAAATACGCAATACTGCTATATTTGGTGGAGTCAATCAATACAGTCAGGTACAAACACTTAACAGAGGCATAGACATTCTTGTGGCAACACCAGGCAGATTGCTTGACCTGATGAATCAAGGCCATGTAAATATCAATCAAATAGAAATATTGGTATTGGACGAAGCCGATAGAATGCTCGACATGGGTTTTGTACACGATGTCAAAAAAATCATTTCAAAAGTGCCTGCCAAACGGCAGACTTTATTCTTTTCGGCAACTATGCCAGGCGAAATCAAGTCACTTGCATCTTCCATATTGAAGGATCCTGTTCACATAACTGTAACTCCGGTATCTTCTACGGTAGAGATAATCCAACAAGAGATTTTCTTCGTAGAAAAGGAAAAGAAAAAATCATTGCTTCAATATATTTTGAAAAATGATAAGATAGAAAATATTCTTGTTTTCACGAAGACAAAACACGGTGCCAATAAAATAGTAAAGGACTTACAAAGTTACAATATCTCTTCAGAAGCGATACATGGCAACAAGTCACAAGCTGCAAGACAATTGGCTTTATCCAATTTCAAAAAGAAGGCTACCAG
>JAYUTD010000456.1:0-3277 GCA_043755305.1 Saprospiraceae bacterium | reverse complement strand
AGTTGCACAGGATTCTTCATCAACCACAACATTTCAGCCTGAGTAAACGCATCCTGAAAGTCGGTAAAATGCGTATTGAGTAAGTTGATCAAATTATTGGCATTGTCGAGCATGTTAGTAGGTATTGTATTGGCACCTCCATAGTTGCCAGGACTACCGCTTGACTGCTGGTTGTTGGTATTGAATTCGGCAAAGTAGTCGTTGAGGGCATTGGCCAAGTTTTGCTTTCTAGTGAAATTGAGACCAAACATATTGCAGATCACACTACTCAACTCAGGATGCTGATTGTGGATATCAAAAAGTGAAGGATTGAGGTGGATGCCCTCTCTGAGCGGTGGAGTACTATTGCTATTGCAAGCAGCTGCCATGGCTGCTGGATTGGATGCATTGGCAGCTATCCTCTCAAGGGCACATTGCACTTCTGCTTGACTTGTAGCAGAATTATTGTTGCTGCTCAGGTAGCCAGCAAATTTATTCAATTTACTGAAGCACTCATTTTGCAAAAGAATCATGGAATTGTCACAAGCCAAAGGATTGATGATGTTGCAAATATAAACAGCTGCTGTAGTAGCCGCTTGCATGGTAATCTTATCTGGATTAAGCACAGTACCCACGAATGTGCCATTGTTAGTGCCAGTACCTATACCTGTACCGCCTCCTGTGCCTGTGCCTGTGCCTGTTCCTGTGCCTGTGCCTGTGCCTGTACCTGTACCATCGCCAGTACCAGGACCAGGGCCTGTCCCGGGGCCTGTCCCAGGACCACCTCCACCTCCCGTATCACATGCAACTAAGAATGTGACACAATCATAATCGCCATCATTAAGATCACGTGGTTCAGCAATTTCATTGCCCTTAAGAGCAACATGATATCTTGTACACACTGTAACAGTATGTGTGCATGGACTTGATTCTAAAATTGTTGGACCATCAGGAAGTACATTTGTAATGCATGCACCATAATCAAACAATCTGAAATAAAATTCATTATTTATATCATATGCATTGGGAATATAGGAAGGAGATGCTAATTTTTGATTGTGGTAAGCTCTATTAGTAAATTTGAAGTAGATTTGATTATTGGCTTTTACGATTCTGATCAATGAGGTGATTTTTTGATTTTGCACATGATAATAGGGTAATATAACAGTAAGGTCACTTGACCCAACTGCTGTTATGGCCATATCAGTTGCAGCCTGTCCATATGCCTCAGTCATTGGTTCGTCCCAATCATATCGCTCGCTATGAAAAGCTTCATCTATCAAGCTTTCTGTAATTACACTTTGGCTTGTGTCTGCTTTTATCCTTGGCACATCTTCACTACTTGATGTCCCACACATATACTGCAGACCTGAGGCTGCAAGACCAGATGTCTCAGACAAATTGCTTTTATTTTTGACACGAAGAGAAAAACAATAAAGTCAAAATAAATGAGAAAATTAAATGGCTATATTTTAATTTAAAGCTTGAAATAGAAACTTTTGTTTTCATAAAATTAAATTTTTATTTGTGTTAAATATATCGTTAATGCTTTTTTTTAAAAAAGATAAACTTTTATTAATAATTGCAAATATACTATCGCCCCCCCCACAAAAACCAAATAAAATAGTTTTTATTTTGAAGCATTAACATATAATTGTTTTGTTCGCCTTGTAATTTACCTCATCCACACTCCATTTTATATTTAAATTTTTATCTTTGAAAAAATCTTTATCAAGTTGGATACCTATACTCTCTATGACCTCAATGAATATATAAAGCGTGTCATCGCACTCAATTTTCCCGAGCCTATTTGGATAAGCTGCGAGATTGCACAATGTAAAAATTCTAGAGGCCATTACTACCTCGACCTCATCGAGCAAAATGACAAGGATGAAGTCATCGCCCAAAGCAGCGCCGTAATATGGGTAAAGAGTCTCTATTTTTTAAAAGCAAAATTGGGTGACCTTCTGCCCTCTCTGCTCCAGGAAGGTGTACAGATCAAAGTCAAGGTAAAACTGGAATTCAATGAGCGGTATGGGATGAAGTTGCTCATAGAAGATATAGACCCTACTTATACCCTAGGGCAGATGGAACTCAATCGCCAAAAGATACTCGAGCGGCTCAAAAAGGAAGAAGTCACTGAACTCAACAAATCGGTAGTTATGCCCAGAGTGCTGCAGCGATTGGCCGTCATTTCATCTGAAACTGCAGCCGGCTACATCGATTTCAAAACCCATATGAATACCAATGCCTATGGCTACCATTTTTCAATAGACCTTTACAATGCCGCCATGCAAGGGACAAATACGGACTCGGAAGTCGCCAATGCTTTCACTGCCATAAAAGCTGAAAAAGAAAAATATGATGCAGTAATCCTTATAAGAGGTGGTGGATCAAAATTAGACCTCGCTGCATTTGACAGTTTCAATATTGGTTATGCCATAGCCACTTGTCCACTTCCTGTAATTACAGGTATAGGGCACGAGATCGATCAATCAATAGCAGATCTTATGGCACACTCAGCAATGAAAACACCAACGGCAGTCGCTGACTTTATCATCGACCACAATATAAGCTACGAATCTACCATCAATGACATGGTAAATATAGTAGGCTCGACGGCTACTATGTTGATGAAAAATGCACACATCAATATTGGTAATTTGTTCACTTATGTTCAAACCACCGGCTTCGAAAAACTAAAATATTATCGACTGATTATTGACCAACAATGGAATGATATAAAAAAAATGAATGGTTTGATTCTTAAAGAACAATTTACAACCGTTCAAAATTTTGAAACAAGTATAAAATTGAGCTCTCCTCATAAAATTATGAAAAGGGGCTTTTCCCTTATTACAAAAGATGGTGTATACATTACTTCAAATAAACAACTTAATAAAGACGACAGTGTTTCTATAACATTCGTCGATGGAAGCCATGAGGCAGTCGTAAAATAAAAGGTAAAGCGACTGCATTCCATTATTTCTTTTAAATTTGCGAAAAAAACTATTCTTATTCGAATTTACATATGGTCCTTTGTCATTCTTTTACTACAGCCTAGTGCTGCAGCTAAGCCAATTGGCTTGAGCCTTGATGTCTCCCATGTGCAACTTACTTTAACAAATACATTGTATGAAGGCATAAATACAGTCATCGTACCTTTTGAAATAGTTGATGGCTTGATCATAGTTAAGGCCAAAATAAACAGCAGTACAGAAGAAAATTTTATCATTGATACCGGAGCAGATGGATTGGTATTAAATAGTAAATATTATACTTCATTTGTCAATGATGG
>JAYUTD010000455.1:0-8211 GCA_043755305.1 Saprospiraceae bacterium | reverse complement strand
AAAACCAGTGTTAACATTATTGTGCTGGATCTGCAAATAGGGATTAAAGCCATTAACTGTTAATAAAGACGAAGGGGTAGCAGTACCAATACCCAGTTGACCGTCTTCATCAATCCATATTTTGTCTGTACCTCTTGGTGCGAATGTAATTTGGGCATTGGCAAAAGCATATGTCCCAATTCTAAACCCCTGGCCAGTTGAAGCAGTCATAATACCAACAGCTACATCCTGATGCATAAAAGCAAAGCGTGCAGGTGAAAAAGGACCATTCAGTTTTAATTCTGCATTAAAAGATGAGTTGGTAGCCATAGATATGCGACCTAAATTATCAATATTAAAATTATTGTTGTCTTTTGTTCCGAGTATAAGTTTACCATTAACATTATCATTTGATGTTCCTATTTTGAGGTCAAATCCATTTGCTCTGATAAAGCTATTATTTAGCCCGGAATTCCTGATTCCGATTTCCGGATCTATTCCGTCTACAGTTAGTTTTGATCCTGGTGAATTAGTTCCTATTCCAATATTGCCTGTATTTTTACTAAATACATTTGATCCTGACATGTCCCAGAAATTTTGAAAGTTATGCTGCATTTCAGCCCAGCCTCCATTTAACTCTCCACGGTACATCCAATAACTATAGGTATCCATATCAAATACTGTCAATCCAATTGCAGGACTAGCGATGCCTGTCCTTTCTAAAGTGGTTAGCCTGGGCATTAAAACGCCTTTTGAATTGCTTTTAATATCCAGAATCGATGTTAGGTCAGGTGCAGAACCATCATTATTTATTCCTATATTTTGTGCTTCTAAGTATGAAGGAATCAACATTGCCAGAAAAACGATTACTCTTACCATTATTGTTTTTTTTATTTATACTTCAAAGGTAAGGGAGCTTTCAATGCTTCACAAGTGAAGTTTAGTTTAAGGTACTTTGCGCTTATTCACAGGTAAAGAAACCATTGTCTGTTCAATTTTTGAGTATAAATTATACACGTGTTTAAAGATTTTTGACATACCAGAAGCCACCAATTCAAAACCATGTTCCAACCCAAAATCACATAGAAATGGATAACGAAAAATGTAAGCATAATTTGAGAGATTTGATTTATCTAATCAAGGAGCAAGCCCAAGAACTTAAATTAGAAAAAGCCAAAATCCTTATACAGGAACTACTTGATGAACTTGATGGAGCCCAAAAGTCACAAATTGCCTGCTAACTTAAGACTTACAAAAATACAAGCTGGTCGAACGTCCCCGCTGCTACAAATCTTCCACAAAAACCTAAATGATCAAGCTGGTCCCTCGCATGCATCTTGGGGACTGACTGCGATCAAATATAAAAAATGCCATCTGAAGATTGATCTTTAAATAGCTGGTCTTCCCGAGAAATCTTGGGGACCGACTTCGACCGAATGCCAAAATGAAAATGGAGGCAAGTACCAAAAATTCCAAATCCACCTAAACAAAAAAAGCACAAACTTCCATCTGTGCTTTTTCATATTTTTATATTAAAGTGTGCTTATTCAAACAAGCCCTCGTACTCGCTCTTGCTCTGGTCTGCTCTGGTCTGCACCTCAGGCAATTTCAAGTCCATGATTTCTGCATCAGGAGCTGCATCTTTGCCCATCAGTAGTAAAGTAGATTTCTTTTCATACTCTTCCAGCATCTTCAAGCCCTGGTCTTCAAATACACCATTTTGAAGGTCTATAGAATTCATGAAGTCAGAAGACATTTCCATAAATCGCTCCATCTCCCCTACTTTGTTTGATACATCATCCGCTACATATTCCATAGCCTGATCAAACATGGCTTTTCTATCGGTATCGCCTTTGATGATACTCATCGCACCTCGCATGGCTGAATGCGATGTTTTGATTGCTTTGTATTCTTGTTCTTTGACTTTTACCTGGTCTCTGGTATCTTCCAGCAATAATTCAGAATTGGAATACATTTTGGACAATACCTTGTAAAGGATGGTCATTTTAGTATGCAGTGCAAGGTACTTCTCATTGCTTTCCTGCAATCTGGCAGCTTTTCTGCTTGATAAAAGCATGGCTTGCTGGTTGCCTTGTTCTTTGGCTTTTCGGGCTATGGCCATATTGTTATTGATCTCGCTATTGTTTTCCTCGACGATGGTTTTTAGTTTTCTCATTTGTCCTTTGAGCGAACCTATTTGCGTGCCCATTTTTTGAAGATTGCCCTCTAGGTCTTCAATATAGTTTTTGAGTATGCCTATAGGATCAATGGTGACAAACATGCCCGTAATCCATCTCATAAAGGACTTGTACATATAGCTGGCCAAAGCCCTCATTTTTGGATCCAATACCATATAGATAATGGCACCAAGTACGAGTAAAGTAATGACTATGCCGAGCGTATTGCTGGCAAAAGCCAGGATTGCAGCGCTGTACTTGAAAAGTAAGAAACCCAGTCCGCCTAGGATACCTACCAAAAAAACAGTACCGGTAGTGCCCTCAGGCCTTTGCCAAAATGATTTGGGTTTAAAAGAACTATCCATATTAGATATATCTGCCATTGTTTTTTTTATTTGTTGTACAAAATTGATTAAAAATATTGTTATTTCATAGCTAATTCGCGATTTCTTTGTCTTTGCACCGGTAATATAAACGAAATGCTGTCAATTGTATAGCATTTGAAATATACTAGTCCTAAGCATTAAGACAAATCCTATTGTACGAGCAGAACTACAATAAAGTTTCAAAATGGGATTTATCGTCGGCGAGATTTTTACTAAATGCCTCATAGACAACAAGAAACTCTTTCCTTATGCTTTCAATTTTTTCTTTTTGTTGCACTACATCCGCCTTGATGGTTTCTTTATTGGATTCGATAATGGCTATTTCTCTTTGAAGGGCTTCTATCTTTTGTTGGTGGTCGACAATGGTTTTATCTAGTTGTACTATTTGTGCTTCAGGCTCTTCAATTTTAGCTTTTATTTGATTTTTCAATGAGTCAATAAATTTATCTCTCTCATTATCGATGACACCCTGGTAAGCAAAGATAGATTTGATCAGGGCATCTTTGTCCAATCCCATGGTAGAAGCTGTAGCGAAGGCAGATTTGACGCTGGTCACCTCATCCATATTCATCGCCATTAGATTTTGGATACTTTGCTTAAATTTAATATAATCCATGCCTACCTCATGCTTATCTTTGATGGCCCGCAAAATAGTATCCACCATTCTTTCATTGAGTGCATTATCCACTTCGAATAGTTTTTTCAATTCAATTGTCATATAATTATCTTTTGCGAACAAATATAGCTTTTTGTCGCTAATACCTTCATTGTTTTAGAGCAATTGTAGATTTTCAACGATGAAAGGGCAAAGGCCCGGTATTTAAGAAAACTCCTGCTCCATTATAGTTATTACGCAATCCATAGAAAAGCAACTTGAATTAAAATATAGATTTAAAATTAAGTCAAAAAGCTAAAATTTTAATACTGAAGCTGTTCTTGATCTGATGGATGCCAAAAAATTGCCGTAATGAAGGAGTGACAGTCCGAGAGAAAGGATGCCATGCATCTTATTTTTCTGCAGCCACACGATCGAGCCGCTCAAAAACGGTAATTATTGCTTGCATTGGGCAACAGTTCTTTAATAATGACACCCAAGGTAGCACTCATGATTCCTGCCCCAATCATTACAATGTCAGGATGGTCATTCTTAAATGGTATAATCGGTATGTATTATTTGGACAATTCTATCAGCTCAGCATTGCTGCTAAAATCAAATGCATCGTTACTGGCTACAATTGTAGTTCTATTCACAGTATATTTTTCAAACATTCTTTTGTACCATTGCTTGGCATGGAGATCGAGGTAAGAGGTGGGTTCATCCAAAAACAATACAGGTGCATTGGCAATGAAGGCAAAGCACACATTTACTTTTTGCTGCATTCCTGACGAAAACTGGCTTACCAATTTGGACCTCGGATCTTTCCATTCCAACAAATCAATCAATTCATTATACCCAAGGCCTTCGGACACGGGTTTGAATTTTGCAAGAAAATCAAAGTTTTCCTTCAATGTATAGTCCTGGATAATAGAGCTGTAAGGTGCTGCGATACTTATGTGTTTGAAAATTTGATTGCGGCTGATCATTGCTTTATCATCAGCGTACACTATACGTCCACCGGAGGGCGACAGAAAGCCACACAGCATTTTGATCAAGGTAGATTTACCCGAGCCATTGGCCCCTTTTATCGCAAAGCAGCCGCCTTTCTTGAATGTGTGGTTAAAATCTTTTAGTACAAAGTAGTTGTTGAATTTTTTGGAAAGACCTGTTGCCTCAATTTCAATCATAAGTACAACTTTGTTATTTTTCTAACGTTCTAAATTCCCTGATTATACCCGTAGGTGAGTTGCTGATAAATTCCAGGATTTCTTTTTTATATTTTGTATCAGGAAGTGTTGTTTCGATCAGATGGGCGGAATTGTTGATATTATGGCCTTTGACAAAAAGCAATCTGTAAATATCTGTAATATGGTTGATGTCCTCCAAAGAAAAATTTCTGCGTTGAAGTCCGGTGCTGTTTACCCCGGCATAGGACAATGGTTCTCTTGCGGCCTTGATGTAGGGCGGTACATTTTTTCGGATGAGGGATCCGCCACCTACATAAGTGTGGGCACCGACATGTACGAATTGCTGAATGGCGCATGAACCGCCAATAATAGCGAAATCATCAATTTCTACGTGCCCGGCTACTTGAGAGGCATTGCTCAATATTACATTGTTACCTATCAGGCAGTCATGGCCCAGATGCACATAAGCCATAATCAGGCAGTTTGCTCCTACGATAGTCTTGTCGCGGTCTATTGTGCCGCGATTGATAGTGACACACTCTCGTACTACAGTATTGTCCCCTATCTCAACGGTTGAATACTCACCCCTGAATTTCAAATCCTGCGGTATGCCTGCAATAACAGCTCCTGGATGAATCATGCAGTTTTTACCTATCCTTGCTCCATCAAAAATTGTTACATTTGGTCCTATCCATGTACCTTCTCCAATTTCGACATCGCCCGCTATATAAGTAAAGCTTCCAATTTCGACATTGGAAGCTATTGATGCTCTTGGATCGATTTCACACAGTTTATTCAATGTTTCCATGTATTATATATTCACATTTATTCAAAACGACTACTCTTGTCTTTTAATTATCTGGGCAGTGAGTTCCCCTTCAGAAACTATTTTATTGCCCACATATGCGGTTCCCTGCATATGAACAATGCCCCTTCTTATTGGCGAAAGCAATTCCATTTTCAGTATCAATGTATCGCCTGGCACCACTTTATGTTTAAATTTGACATTATCCATTTTTAAAAAATAAGTGTCCCATTTTTGTGGTTCATCGACAGCGGATAACGCCAATATGCCTCCTGTCTGCGCCAAAGCTTCCATTTGAAGGACGCCGGGAAAAACTGGATTTTGTGGAAAGTGGCCTTGAAACAATTGTTCATTGAAAGTAACGTTTTTTACCCCTACAACGTGGCTTTGAGACTTTTCAATTATTTTATCCACCATCAGGAAAGGATATCTGTGCGGCAAAATTTGCTGAATGCCTTCTACGTCTACCAATGCTGGTACATCCGGGTCATAGTGTGGTTTACCTTTCAATCTCTTCTGCTCTAAGTGCTTTTTTTTCAATAACTTAGCGAATTCTGTATTGATTCTATGCCCGGGCTTTACGGCTATAATTTTGCCTTTTATTGGCTTGCCTACCAAGCTAATGTCACCAAGTAAATCGAGCAATTTATGCCTTGCCAATTCATTGGGGAAAAACAATTTTGTATCGTTCAACACTTTGTCCTTGTCCAAATCTCTTTTAGGCAAACCAAATTTTTCGGTCAATGCATCCAATTTTTCCTGTGTAAGTCCCGGCTCAGCTACCACAATGGCATTGTTGAGGTCTCCCCCTTTTATCAATCCATTGTCGTATAAAAAACTTAATTCATTGGTAAACACAAAAGTACGGCATTTGGCAAGTGTCGATTCATAGTCATCGGTAGTCTCATAGATTGCACTTTGCTCATCTACGGATGAATGCGGAAAATCAATTATAACATTGATTTCAAATTTATCGGAAGGGATCGCTATAATCTCTGAACCGGATTCTTCGTCTTTATACAAAATAGGCTCTTCTATGACAAAATAGTCCCTTGCCTCATCTAATTCTTCTATGCCGGCGGCCTTAATGATATGCACAAAAGGCATCGCACTGCCATCGAGTATGGGGATTTCAGGGCCGTCCACTTCAATGAGTGCATTGTCGATATCAAGCCCGGCCAATGCAGACATAAGGTGCTCTATAGTCGTAATGGTTACTTCCCCGACTCCTATAGTAGTGCTTCTATTGGTGGCAGTCACATGGCTGGCATCAGCAGTAATAATCACTTCCGGATTAAGGTCAACTCTTTTGAATTTTATTCCGTGATGAGAATCAGCAGGATAAATGTTGACATTTATATTTTGTCCGGTGTGCAACCCCACGCCACTAATAGATGCCATTTTTACCAGACATTTTTTATTCATCTTTATTGCTTATTTTTTTGAGTTGTATTTCCATTTGTTTTAATTTTTCGGCCATATCCGGCAGTTTTTTGAAGTGGGCATAAGATTTGAGGTAGTTGCCATATTCCAATGCGGGATAGCCATACAATTTGCTGTTTGGCTCCTTGATATTTGAGGATATGCCGGATTTGGCTTGAATCATGGTGCCATCTGCAATAGATATATGGCCGGCAAGGCCTACTTGTCCGCCGATAATGCAATTTTTGCCAACTTTGGTGCTACCTGCAATACCAGTTTGTGCAGCAATGGCAGTATTCTCTCCTATTTCCACATTGTGCGCTATTTGTATAAGATTGTCTAATTTGGCACCTTGCTTAATCAACGTACTTCCCAGGCTTGCCCTGTCAATCACTGTATTTGCCCCAATTTCTACATTGTCTTCAATGACAACATTGCCAATCTGTGGGATTTTTTTATAATTGTTGTCATCAGATTTGGCAAAACCAAATCCATCTGACCCAATAACTGTATTGGAATGAATGACTACATTATTGCCAATGATGCAATCGTTGTATATTTTGACCCCAGGATACACCATTGCATTGATTCCAATTTTTACATTGAAGCCTATGTACACCTGGGCAAATAAAATAGAACCATCCCCAACGGTACTGCCATCTTTTATAATGGTATAATCGTCAATAGCCACATTATTCCCAATGGTAACTGACTTACTTATGGCCGAAAGAGCAGAAATGCCTTTGGGCAAGTTTTTACCAGCTTCATAATAAGAAAGCAAGACACTCAAAGATTGGTATACATCATCCACTTTTATTAAAGTACACTTTGTAATCGCACTAGGTTCGAAATCTTTGGAAACGATAGCCGCAGAAGCATTGGTCTCATATAGATAGGATTCATACTTTGGATTAGCCAAAAAAGTAATCGTCCCGGCAATGCCCTCTTCAATTTTAGAAGGCCCGGTAATGATTTGATCTGGATCACCTATTAGCTGACCTTTGAGAATTTGGCATATCTGCGAGGTAGTAATCATTGGGCAAAAATAATTATAATAAATCAAATTTAATTTTATTTAGCCTATTATTTAGATTATTATCAAAATTTCATGGATAAAAAAATGCTTTTCACCAATAAAAATTGTATTTTAATTAAATTTGCAGTCAGAAAATGGTAAATGATAAATAAAGCTATACAAATCGGTTCACTCGGCAGTAAGATAGGGCTACAGCAGGCAGGGTACCTTCAAAATGAGTTATTGGCCAAATGTGCAGTGAAGGCCTCCCTTCATACTGTACTTCCGGCATTGACAGTGGATGAAAGAGAAAGCTTTGGTCATGCTTCACAAGAACTGGAAAACGCATTGTTAAACCACGAGGTCGATGTGACGGTCCATGCAATGGATCGGTATCCTGCTGCTCCGGCAAAGGGTTTATGCCTCGCTGCTGTATCCAATAGGGAAGACTACAATGATGTACTCGTGATCCGTCAGGAGGCAGTAAATAAGGAGGAAGACTTTACATTAAAGAAAGGCGCTGTAATTGGCACATTTTCACCCAGAAGCAAAGCGCAAATCATGTATCTTAGACCTGATGTCATTGTCAAAGAAATAAGTGGGACAGTGCAAGATGCTATGGACAGGTTAAACGTAGGTACC
>JAYUTD010000454.1:0-3294 GCA_043755305.1 Saprospiraceae bacterium | reverse complement strand
CAAAACTATAACAGTAGAGGTAGGCAATGGTATGACTACCCAGGACGTAACACTTGACGAGGGTGATATTAACCTTGAAGATGTAGTAGTAGTAGGTAGCAGGTCCAATCCAAGATCCGTTACGACCAGTGCAATTCCTATTGATGTACTGAACAATAAGGATTTAAGAACTACAGGTCAAAATACATTTGACAAAGCTTTGCAATATAGAGTGCCGTCTTTCAATACAGTCAACACTCCCGTAAATGATGCCACTACGCTCCTTGACCCTTACGAAATAAGAAACATGGGACCAAGCAGAACTTTGATTTTGATCAATGGCAAAAGAAAAAATCTTTCTTCTCTTTTATATGTACAATTTTCGCCAGGTAGAGGTGAGACCGGTGTAGACCTTTCTGCGATACCACAAGAAGCTATAGACAGAGTAGAAATACTAAGAGACGGCGCATCTGCCCAATATGGTTCAGATGCCATTGCCGGTGTTATGAACGTAATACTCAAAAGCAAGTATGACTACAGCAGCCTCAACTTCAATGCAGGAATGACTTCTGAAGGCGATGGCAAGACACTGGGCGTGTCATACAATAGCGGATTTAGTTCTGACAAAGGGTTTTTAAACTATACTGTAGGGGTTAACAAACAAGGCAATGCAGTAAGATCAGGTACGGTCCATTTACCTACTGAAATTGCTACATTTGGTGACCCAAGCAAACCAAATACCGATCCGGCTAATTCCCATATCGTTTCATTTTTAAAAGACAATCCTACAGGAGGAAATATTAATGGTACCGCCGAAGTTTCAGCACTGAGATTGTTGCTCAATGGTGGATTAAACTTCAGTAATAAAGGCCAACTCTATGCCAATGGAGCTGTCGTTACTAAAAAAGCATTGTCAAATGCCAATTATAGAACTCCTTACTGGAGGTTAGATAGGGGCCTTTTGCATAACCCATCTGAAAACGGAGGTAAAAATTATATTACCGACGTTAGCCAATTGCAAGGATTTACAACCGATGGCATCGATCTTTATAAAGGGTATACAGGTTACATGCCTACTTTTGAAGGAGACCTGCTTGATTACAATGCTACCATTGGTGTAAAAAATGAAGTCAATGGATGGCATACTGATGTAAGTCTAACTACCGGTGGCAATCAACAATTGTATACTGTAGACAATACTGTTAACAGATCGCTTGGAAAAGCAAGTCCAACAAGATTCAAACCAGGCGGCTTTAACTTTAACCACCTGGTAGGTAACTTAGATGTTTCTAAAAAAGTATCTGATAAATTCAACATAGGATTTGGTGTTGAAGCGAGAAATGAAACGTATAAAATCATAGCTGGAGATACAGCTTCCTATTCAGGACAAGGTGCCAATTCATTCCCTGGAATAAACATTATTAATGCAGGCACCAACTCTCGTTTTAACCTTGGTGGATATGTGGATGCAAGCTATGATATAACAGATGATTTTATGATCAATGCTACGGGCAGAACAGAAAACTACTCTGATTTTGGCAATGCCAATGTATATAAATTGTCTTCGAGGTATAAACTCTCAGATGATAAAGTAATCATAAGAGGGTCTTATTCTACAGGATTCAGGGCTCCTACACTTCAGCAAATATATGCGCAATCAATACAGGCTTCATTTGCAGGTGGTACAATTGTACAATCAGGCCTTTTCAACAATAACAGTGTACAAGCTAGATTGTTGGGTATACCAAAGTTGAGGGCAGAGAAATCTACGAATATATCACTGGGTCTTGGTTTTAACCTTCCATCAAGCCTTACTATAACAGCCGATTACTATAATATTACTGTGAAAGACAGAATTGTATACAGTTCTTCTATTTCTACCTCTGACCAAACCACAGACTTAGGTAAAATACTTGCAGCCAATGATCTATCCTCCGTGCAGTTTTTCGTAAACGGTATTGAAACAAATACCCAAGGTATAGACTTGGTTATTGGAAAGAGAAATGTTGCATTGGGAAGTGGTACTTTTGGAATAAACCTTGCAGGTAATTATGTATTGAAAAATGAAATCGTAGGTGCACCTAATGAACCTGCTCCAATTGCACAGGCAAAATCTTCTATACTCAATGAACAAATTAAATCATTGCTGACAGAAGGCAGACCTAATTACAAAGCGATTTTGGGCTTAGATTACCAAATCAAGAAATTTTACTTCAACTTAAACAATACTTTATTTGGCCCAACAGCTTTTAGAGACTTGGACAATGGCGGACCTGCAATGCTTGACATCAAAGCAGTATTTACAACTGCAATAGTCACCGACTTGAGCATTGGGTATTCATTCACAGATAAGGCTTCATTGACGCTAAACATCAATAACCTATTAAATATTCTACCTAAGTGGGATCTTGAAGCATCGGCTGCAGAGTCTGTGTCTACAACAGATGCTGACGCAAAAGCTTCTGCGGATAGGGCCAACGCAATTTTGTCTAATGCCGACAGCAAGGCATTATTGAGGGGTTTCTTAGGCTTTAGTGGCAGATACGATATACTTGGTTACAATGGTTCTCAATTTTCGCAATTGGGTACTATGTTCAACGTAAATTTCAACTTGAAATTTTAACCTTTTTATACAACAATAAATCAAGAAAGGCCAACCTCACAAGTTGGTCTTTTTTTATGCCTATCTCGCTTATTTTTTAGTCAGGCAGACCCCTCAAATGTCAATACAAGGGCAGTCATTTTTACAGAGCATGGTGGTAAAACAAAAACAAATTTTTTTTGTTGTACCATACATAACAATCAATCATCTTTTATGCAAATCATCTTAGGCGGCGGCTGTTTCTGGTGCATAGAAACAATCTACAATAAAATCAATGGTGTACAAAATGCCGTAAGCGGCTATATGGGCGGGCACACTCTCCACCCTACTTATAAAGACATTTGCACCGGCACTACCGGACATGCAGAAGTAGTAAAAGTAGATTTCGATGAAAGCATAGTAAACTTAGATACTATTTTACAAATTTTTTGGACCTTCCACGATCCGACTACACTCAATCGACAAGGCAATGACGTCGGCACCCAATACAGGTCAGTCATCTTTTATCTTGAGGATACTCAAGTGCCCATCATTGAACACTCCATCACGACTGTTGCTCGAGAACTCTGGGGTGAAGACATAGTGACTCAAATAGAAAACGGCCAAGACAAGGTTTTTCATGAAGCTGAAGCTTACCACCAGCACTACTTTGACACGCACCCTGACCAAGGCTATTGCTCCATTGTGATAAGCCCTAAGGTAGCAAAATTTAG
>JAYUTD010000453.1:0-3296 GCA_043755305.1 Saprospiraceae bacterium | reverse complement strand
ATAAATTTTGTTTTTTTAATTGTTCAACTGCATAGTTAGCTGCCCTTGCAGTAAAGGCCATATAAGTAAGCGATGGATTTACACAAGCAGAAGAAGTCATGCATGCACCATCGGTAACAAAAACATTTTTGGCATCCCATACTTGATTGTGCCCATTTAATACAGAAGTTTTAGGATCTAGGCCCATTCTGGCACCACCCATTTCATGGATACCATGACCCATATCATGGCCGCCATCGTGTCTCTTGATGTCTTTGGCACCGGCAGATTCGATCATGGCCACTGCTTCATCCTGCATGTCTTTTCGCATTGCTTTCTCATTGGCTTTTAGTTCTGCATCCATGGCCAATACAGGTAAGCCCCATGGGTCTTTATTAGATTTATCCAGACTTACTTTGTTGGCATGGTCAGGCAATACTTCACCAAAGCCCCATAAGCCCATTGTCCAACCACCATCTTTGCTTATGGCATCAAGGTATGCTTTGCCTATTCCTTCAGTATTTCCTCCCCGGTCAGATCCTCTGCCGGCACCTCCCTGGTAACCAAATCCCCTTAAGTAAGGCCGCTTGTCATTACCTACATTCGCAAATCTGGGAACATAAATACCATTTGGTCTCCTTCCGAATTCTGTATAATCTTCAAAGCCTTCAATTTGTCCTGTAGCCCCGATATTGTAATGGTGGTCCATGATGTTGTGTCCAAGTTCACCGCTGCTACTGCCTAGTCCATCCGGCCAAATATCTGTGGCACTGTTCATAAGTACCCATGCAGAATTGAGGGCTGAAGCGCAAACAAATACAATTTTACTTTTGTATTCATAGGTCTTATTTGTGGCTGTATCGATGACCTCTACACCTTTAGCTCTTTTGGTGTCTTTGTCATAAATGATTTTAGTTACCAATGCATTGACGGCAATGGTGAGGTTTTTGGTAGCGACGGCAGCAGGCAAAGTCGAAGATTGTGTAGAAAAATAAGCCCCAAAATGGCATCCTTCCCAGCACCTGTTTCTAAATTGGCAATTCATGCGGCCTTCATGTGGTGCGGTCAGATTGGCCACTCTTCCTATGATCATTTTCCTGTTGTCGAATCTGGCCTCAATGCTCTTTTTTACCGCCTGCTCTACAATATTGAGAGGCATAGGAGGCAGAAATTGACCATCCGGCAACACGGCTATGCCTTCTTTGCTGCCGCTGATTCCTGCAAATTTCTCTACATGGTCATACCATGGAGCCATGTCTTTGTACCTTACCGGCCAGTCTACGCCAATGCCTTCTTTCGCATTGGCCATAAAGTCCATGTCGCTCCATCTATAAGATTGTCTTCCCCACATTGTAGATCTGCCGCCAAGTCTGTATGCTCTAATCCATTTAAACGGTTTGACTTCTGTCATAAGCCCTTCTTTTGTCTCATCGACCCATGATTCGGCAACTTGTTCTTTGAGCATCCAACCGGTAATGGAGGACCGCTTTTCTGCTTGTGCTAAGGTAGCCTTTCCTCTATGGGGCAGATCGTAAGCAGAGATGTCTTTGTAATCTTTTATATGTTTATAATCTCCTCCTCTTTCAAGCATCAATACTTTAAGTCCTCTCTGGGTGAGTTCTTTTGCTGCCCATCCGCCGCTAATACCTGAACCAATGACTATTGCATCATACGTCATGTTTTGAGGCTGGTTGAGATTTAAATATATATTGCCCATAAAAATTGTGGTTTTACAGTTTATGAAAATTATGTGATTTTAATCGCAAAATGAAAATCAGATGTTTGCTTAAAATCATGCTAATCAAAAGTAATTTAATTTTATAAGAAGTCGTACCTTTACCATAGAATAATTTGCTGATGAAGTATATTTCCCTTTTTGTTTTCTTGTGCTCGACCTACTTGATAAATGCCCAATCGTTTTATTTTGGTCCAAAAATAGGGCCCGGGCTCAATTTCCAAAAATGGTCTAACAACAATGATTTCCCGCTACCTTCCTTAAATGGAGACCTGTTCATTGAAACTGCTCCTGAGGATGAAAAGAACTTTTTGTATGCCTCTCTGGGCTTTAGGACAAGAGGCAGTGGATGGAGAAACAGAGGCTTGGGCAGTTCAATCAATTTTAATTCAACAAAATTCAAATTCAATAATATAGTGCTTGAATTGGGGGCAAAGCGCATGCTCACCAATGCAGTTGATGCAAGACCTTACTATTTTATTGGTTTAAGAGCAGAATATACCGTTTCCACAAATCTTAAGCAGTACGAAAACAATTTGTATTTTCCACAAAATGGCTTTGTCAAAAGATTTGTCTATGGGGCCAGTTTTGGTGGTGGATACGAGTTTAAATTTAGGGAGATGATGAATTTTTTTGTAGAACTAGGCATTCATCCTGACTTTGCATTGCAGTATTATCAACCAATAATATATAGGGTTCCGGATCCTTTTTTCCCTGGTCAGACCTTAACACTACCGGAAAATCAAATCAGAAATTTATCCCTGGAATTAAAATTTGGCATGAAATTTTTGAGAAAAGTAGAATATTATTAAATAACACAAACAATAGCTTTTGCCATAATAAACGATTGGCAAACGAATTGTTAATCATCAAATGGATAGCATAAAGTTAGTTAACTTTGCCCCATTCAATCGTCTTAGCCAATTTCCTTAATTCAAAAAAATATATAAATGAAGAAAGAACTTGTAAAAAATCAAGCAGCCTACAATGTAACCTTTAATTACAATGTAGTACCGGAACATCCTGTACACTCTGTCATTGTTTTGGGAGATTTCAATGAATGGTCATTGGAAGATGGATATGAATTGAAAAAAACAAAGAGTGGAGATTTTGAAGGCAAATTTAAAATTCCCGCGGGCAGAGATTACCACTTTAGGTATTTAGTTAATGGCAACAGATGGGCAAATGAAAAAGATGCTGACCGATTTGAGGGTTCACCTTTGCATGCTCATATTGACAATTCAGTATTGAGTCTTCCTGCTGTAAGCGAGACAATAACTATGACCGTAGAAAGTATTAAAAAAGCGGGTAGCAGTGCTTCACCTGTGAAAAAGACTGCAGCAAAAACAGCAGCAAAAAAGCCAGCTGAAAATGCACCAGCAAAAAAATCTGAAGCACCAAAGGCTAAGCCAGTTGCCAAAGCAAAAGACGACTTGACTAAGATTGAAGGTATAGGACCTAAAATAGCTGAATTGTTAAATACTGCAGGTATTGATAGTTTCAGCGCATTGGCAGGCACTAAGAAAGCAGCTATCACACAGATATTGACCAAAGCAGGGTCAAGGTATGCTATGCATGACCC
>JAYUTD010000452.1:0-8303 GCA_043755305.1 Saprospiraceae bacterium | reverse complement strand
CCAATTGCTCTACTCTATAGGCAATAAGACTTGAAAGTTCCTGATAATTTGGTTTGTCTTCATATCGTTTGGTCCCAAGAGAGGGATCTCCTGAGCCAATGATGTATAAATTACCAATCAATACACTATCAATAATCTGGCCATCATAGGCCAATTTTGTTTTGTACTTAAAGTCTTGCCCAAGTTCACTCAATGTTATTAATGAGGTTAACAATTTCAATGAAGATGCCGGAACAAATAATTTGTCATGGTTGAACCCTGCAATGAGGAAACCTTCCTCTACATCATGCAGTGCAATACCAATTTGTGCCTGACGCAGAGCTTCGCTTTTTGTCCAATTGGATATTACCTCAACTGTACTGGTTTGTGCACTGGCTGCCAATATGCTTAGCGTAAATAATATACTATATACTTTCCTTGTCATTTTAATAGCCTATGTGAAACAATGGGTCTCCTATATTTACAACCGCTGCATTGTTGTGTCCGATTATATATCCTTCATATTTACTCAATACATCAATTGATTTGAGTCCATAAGGGTCTTTAATCACAGCTAATGTATCATTGACTTTTATGGCCTCTCCTGATTTTTTTATCCAAATAAATAATCCAGGTTGTGAAGCCCTTATCCATGTTGTTTTATCAATAAATATTGTTGTTGCTGCCGGCGTTGTCATTGATTCTGGCAACATATCCAATGATTTCATAATCCTGATTATTCCAGTGATACCATAGTCTATTGCGGTCTTATTGATTCTTACACTTTCTCCGCCTTCATAAACTAAAGTGTGCGCACCCATTTCAGTTGCCACTTTTCTAAATGAATGACTGACCATTGGCTGTTGTATGCTAAAAGGTGCACTGAATATAATGGCCATTTCTTTTGACATTGGGTCCGCCTTAGAATACCTTGATTGTGGAATATTATACCTGTTTGATCCTCCGGTATGCAGGTCAATGGCAAAATCTACGTAGGGCAATATATGTTTTGTCAATGTGCGGGCAACCCTTGATGCCATAGAACCGCCTGTACTGCCCGGAAAACTTCTGTTGACATCTTTTCCATCCGGTAAGTCACGCTTCAGATTGTTAAACCCAAAAACATTAACAAGTGGTATGGCAATTACGGCACCACATTGAATATTGTTAAGCGTCTTTGCTTCCAGAATAGAAGTGATAGTCTGTATACCATTGATTTCATCCCCATGTATACCACCTTGAATCAAAAGAGTGGGCCCTGGGTTTTTACTTCTAAACACATGAGCCACAGTATGAATTTCAGAGCCACTGGGCAAAATACCTGCTTTAAGTTTTACTGACCCTGTTTGTCCAGGTGCAAATGACTGATCTTGCAAAACAATATTTGCTTCATGGGTGTGTTTAATATTTGATATATTCAGCATGCTTGTTTTGGATAGATTAAGCTTTTACATTTCGTTCTATAAATTCTATCATTTTTTTTGCAATATCAATCTGAGTAGTTGACTCTATGCCTTCAAGACCCGGTGAGGCATTCACTTCAAGTACCATCGGTCCTTCATTGCTTTGCAACATATCTACACCGGAAATTTTAAGTCCCATTATTTCCGTTGCTTTTAGGGCTATCTCTTCTTCTTCTCTGGTTAATTTTACTACAATAGAAGTTGCCCCTCTGTGTATGTTTGACCTGAATTCTCCAGGCTTTGCCTGTCTTTTCATGACACCTACGACCTCACCATCTATAATGAATACTCTTATGTCGCTGCCTTTGGATTCTGCAATAAATTTTTGTACCATTACTTTCTCATCGGTACGTTGGAATGCCTCAATGATAGACTCTGCATTTGATTTAGATTCAGACAAGATCACACCTATGCCTTGGGTACCTGTAGCCAATTTTATGATATGAGGCGATTGACCAATGTGATCTATCATAGAAGATACTGTGTATATATTATTGCTAATTGCCGTTTTTGGTATTTTAATGCCATATTTTGAAAGCATCTGCATGCATGTCAATTTATTTCTAGCCTGAAGCAATGGCTCGGCATTGAGTGTGGAAAATACATTCATGCTTTCAAATTGTCTTATAACTGTAGAACCATAGGATGTAGCTGCAGATCCTATTCTGGGGACTATTGCATGTATATCTTCTAGTTTCTGAAAATTATAATAAATTTGAGGGTTGCCATTTTCTATAATCAAATCACATAGCATATGGTCCAGGACTCTTACATAATGCCCTCTTTTCTTTCCCGCGTCAACGATGGCTTGGGTACTGTATAAAGCGGGGTTTCTAGACAAAACAATTATATTCATTTCTTCATTCCTGTTTTTTTGATAATAAGCACAGTAGTTTTTTTGCTCCTTTTGACTAATTATAAAAATAAAGAACTATTGTTTTTCATTTTCTTCTAATCCAATCTTCAATATGCTCTTTATCGTAGATACTATAGTTGTAGCCAGAACAGCACCTAATGTAGCTAAAAACATATCTTTTTGCGCATCCCAAATGTCTCCTTGTGTCCCCAAATATGCAGCACCTTGTTCTTTAAAAAATACATCAGCAACTGCCCATTCTATCAATTCATACAGACCACTGATAGAAAGTGTAATTTCAATTGGCAGGTACCATGATACCCATATAGGAAATTTTTTCCACATCAAAAAAATTTCTCGCATTGGGTAAGCCAGGAGAAAACCAAAACTAAAGTGTACGATTCTGTCATAATGATTTCTTTCCCATCCAAAATAATCCTTGAGCCAATAACCAAAAGGGTTTTCAGCATAGGTATATTGCGCCCCATAAATATGTAAACACAAATATACAAAGACCAATAGATAAGACAAGTCGCTATATTGATATTGCTTATATCCATAAAATAAAAATCCTAAAAAGAGCACTACCAATGTATTTTCCAGAAACCAATTTTTAACATCAGTAGTACCTACAAAAGTGTAGCCCCAAAACAAAAAGAACAGTACAAATAAAATTTGAATCAATCTGTTTTTAGAAAACGGAACTTTATTTTTAGAAATTGCAAGAGTAAATGACATGTCGCTTTTTTTGTAAAAGTAAGGTAAAAAAGATAGTTACGATTGTTTTGTACTTAGTATTTAAATTCTTCTTTATTGTTTCAATAATATATTAAAGCTATTCCTTCGATTTAAATTATAGTTATTCCAAAGCTCGCCACATCTTTCCAATATGCAGGATAACTTTTACTTACTACTTCAGCGTCATTGATGACAATAGGGCTCAACATAGCCAATGGAGCCAGTGCCATTGCCATCCTATGGTCATGATAAGTATCAAATTCAGGAACACCCTCAATGTTTAAGTCTCCGTCAAGCATGAAAAATTCTCTTGTATCATTTTGTTTGAATCTTGGTGGTACTTTAATTAATAAAATACCAACTTTGCCTAATTCCGTTTTGAAAGCTTTGATTCTATCCGTTTCTTTGATATATAGTGTCTGTAATCCTGTAAATATACCCTTAACATGGCATACTGCACACATACCAAATACTGTCTGTGCAATATCCGGATGCTCTAAAAAATCATGTTCTATAAATGGCTTTACCATACTTGAATTAGCCTTGACAATACGCATTGTATGGCTCGGTCCGAAGTAGGTATTGACACCAAAATTCTCTGCAATCTTTGCTATAGCGGCATCCCCTTGCATACTTTCGTTCAATAAGCCGGTAACTTCTATGTCTGCATCATCAGATGCTGCTGCCCAGGCATATAAGTAAGAAGCAGATGACCAATCAGCTTCAATATAAAATGGTCTAGCTTTATATTTTTGATGGCCAATAACAATTGTATTCTCTTGCCAGGTATGGTTTACTCCAAAGTAAGCCATCATGGTCAATGTCATTACCAAATAAGGCTTTGAAACCAACTCACCTTCTAAAATTAAGGTAAGCCCGCCCGGCAAAGTAGGTGCAAGCATAAGCAATGCAGATATATATTGTGAACTTACATCTGCTTTCAAAAATACTGTGTCTTTTATTGTTGCGCCAGGCGCATGTATAATCAGTGGAGGATAACCTGGATTTTTAGCATATTCTATCTTTGCACCTATACTATTCAATGCATCTACCAATACTCCTATTGGTCTTTGTTGCATTCGCTCAGACCCTGTCAGGTAATTACTTCCTTTTCTAAATGCAAAATACGCAGTAAGAAATCTATATGTAGTGCCTGCATGACCTGCATCTAAAATGCCTTCATCCTGGCTAAGTAATTTTTGCATCGCAATACTATCATCGCTGGTAGATGCATTCATTATATCTATTTCAGTGTCACATAGTGCTTTTATTAGTAAAGCCCTGTTTGTAATGCTTTTGGACCCGCTTAGTGCAACAGAGGCGTAGATTTTTTTGGAATTTGCTGTGAGTTTTATAGCTCTACTCATACCACACAATATCAAGATTCACCGCTATATCCGGATGGATGCTTTTCATTACAGGGCAATTTTCTGCAGCATGCTTTAAAAGGCTTTTTTGCTTTGGGTCATAGGCTTTGGGAGGCATGATTAGCTTTACATCAATACCACTTATCCTTCGAGGATTTTCTCCCATTATTTTTGTTACTTCTGCACTTGTGTCATCCATATCGATGTCATGGTTTCTGGCAGCTATGCCCATTATTGTCATCATACATGAAGCCAGTGAAGTAGCCATCAGATCGGTAGGAGAGAATGCTTCTCCCTTACCATTGTTATCTACAGGTGCATCGGTAAGGATGGTATCTCCACTTTTAATATGGCTGGCCTCTGTTCTTAAATTACCTGAATATATTACTTTTGATGTCATGTTGTTTTTTATTTAAAAATAAAATTACTCTTTGCAAATAAATCTATTCCTTCATTTCTTGTCTAAACTCATATTGTCTTTGTTCGTAAGCTGCCTTTTTTTCTGCCTTCTTTTGATCGGCCTCGATTTTCATTTGTTCGTCAGAGGCGTTGTATCTCTTGATAATCTCTTTGACTAACCTATGTCTGACAACATCTTCTTCTGTTAGTGTGACTATACCTATACCTTCAATATTGGTTAGAATGTTTAATCCCCGTATCAAACCGCTTGATTGTGATGGTGGTAGGTCAATTTGAGTTAAGTCTCCGGTGATAATGCACTTCGCACTAGGTCCCAGTCTTGTAAGAAACATTTTTAGTTGCGGGGAAGTACAGTTTTGCGCCTCATCGAGTATAATAAAAGAATTGTCCAGCGTTCTTCCTCTCATGAAAGCCAGTGGCGCCACTTCTATTGTGTTGTTTTCCATAAAAAACTTGAGCTTGTCCATAGGAAACAAGTCTTCTAATGCATCATACAATGGTCTTAGGTACGGGTCAACTTTTTCTTTCAAATCCCCGGGCAAAAAGCCCAAATTTTCCCCTGCCTCTACAGCCGGTCTTGTGAGGATGATCTTTTTTACAGTCTTGTTTTTCAACGCTGCTACGGCCAAAGCAACAGCCGTGTATGTCTTTCCGGTACCAGCAGGGCCGATAGCAAATACAATATCGTTGTCCCTGCTTGACTCAACCAGTTTTTTCTGATTGATTGTCTTGGCTTTTATTGGTTTACCTTCTTTACCGTATACAATTACATTGCCTGGATTGTTTTCTACTATTTTGTTGGCCATTGGATTATTGCCATTCAAAAGGTCAATCAGTATTTGTATCGTTAAATCTTGCTTTTGTTGCAAGATTTTTACCATAAGCTGAAATCTTTCTTTCAGCTTATAAATGGACTCTTTTTCACCAACCAATCTGATTTGGCTGCCTCTTGTGATTATTTTCACATCCGGATATACCCTTTTGACAATTTTTAACTTCGAATCTCCTTCTCCATAAAGTTCCAAAGGCTCGATTCCATCAAAATTAAGTGTTACTTCCTCGAACGCTACAGCATTTTTACCTTCCAATATTTTGATTATTAATTGTTTAAATGTTATAATAAAAAAATAAGTAAAAAAATTAAATATGTTTCTTTTACTTTGTGTTACAATTATACTGATTTATTAAAACTATCGTAAATAGAAAGTTCAAAAATAACTTAATTATAGCAAAATATTATCAAATTATTTAAATGCAGTTGGTTTCACTCATCACAGATTATGGTCGAAAAGATTACTACTTAGCAGAGCTGAAGGCTGCATTGTTTTCAAAATGTGAAGATATACAGATAATAGACATTTCTCATGAAGTAGCTGTTTATAACATAGCTTTGGCTGCCTACAATTTGAAAAATCTCCTGCATTCTCTCCCACAAAACGCTATTAACATCGTAAGTGTTAATAATTATTATGAAAACAAACCAAAATACATAGTTTTCAAAAGAGGCGAACATTATTTTATTGGGCCTAATAACGGGGTGTTTTCTTTGGTTTTTGATGATTTAGATGAAGTATATGAGATAAATATTGACGCATTAGACAACAGGCAGGTGCACAATGTATATTCCCATTCAGCGGCATGTATTCACCACAAATTGCCTTTTGAAGAATTTGCTTCTCCTTGCCTTGATTTTAATACCCGACTTAACTTTAGGCCTGTAGTGACCAACCAGCAAATTAAGGCAACCATTATACATATAGATCAATATGAAAACGTTGTCACCAATTGTACAAAAGAAATATTTGAAAAATTTCGCTTTGGCCGGGGTTTCTCTATATACTACCAACCCAATGATCCAATTGAAATTTTAAGCAAGCATTACGGTGAAGTCAATATTGGAGAGCCCCTTGCCTGGTTTAATAACGCCGGACACCTTGAGATTGCTATAAATATGGGCAAAGCAAGTTCAGTCTTGCATTTGTTTCAAAATGAAACCATTCAAATAGACTTTCACTGATGGTTACAAGAGTGGTAAAACTTACTTTTAGGCCTGAATGCATTGACGAATTTATGGCTATATTTGAAGAGAGTAAAGCTATAATCTCATCATTTGAAGGCAATATTTACCTCGCTTTAATGAAAGACATAGACAATAAAAATATTTTCTTTACAATAAGTCAATGGAAAGCAATTGAAAATTTAGAGGGCTACAGGTCATCAGACTACTTTGCATCTGTATGGATCAGAACGAAAGCCTTATTTGCTGAAAAAGCACAAGTTTGGACATTAGACAAAATAGAAGGTTTAGGATTATGGCAAGATTGATTAATGACAACCAGTACCCTGTTTATATCAATGACGAAAAAGCATTGGAAAACCATATTACTCAAATTGGCCCAAGCACTGTATTTGTTTTGGTGGATGAGACCACAGAACAGCTCTGTCTTTACCAAATATTGGAAACGCTACCTGAAAAATCGATAATCATTCACATCAATCAAGGTGAAATTTTCAAAACCCTTGATACTGCCTCTTTTATCTGGAAAAGCCTTTTGAAAAACGGCGCAGACAGACATTCTCTGCTGATAAATCTGGGAGGAGGTGTAATAGGTGACATTGGTGGTTTTTGCGCTGCTACCTTTATGCGAGGCATAAAATTTATACAAATGCCTACAACTTTGCTAGCTCAGGTAGATTCATCTGTTGGATCAAAACTTGGTTTTGATTTTGAAAATGTTAAAAACATAATTGGTGTTTTTCAACCACCTGAGGCCGTTATTATTCATACAGCATTTTTAAAATCCCTGCCTTACAAACAGTTGCTAAGTGGCTATGCAGAAATATTAAAACATGCATTAATTGCCGATAAAACTTTATGGAATGATTTAGTATCCTCCTTTGATCTAACAACACTTCTGTTTGAAGAATTGGTCTACAGAAATATTCAAATTAAAATTGGTGTGGTAAGGCAAGATCCACAGGAAAAGGGTCTTAGAAAAATACTGAACTTTGGCCATACCGTCGGCCATGCATTAGAAAGCTTGCTCCTTGGAAGTGAGGAGGAATTACTGCATGGTGAAGCAGTAGCCATAGGCATGGTGTGTGAATCTTATTTGTCTTATCTCAAAGGATTTATCACCCTTCAACAATGTACTGAAATAAAAGACTTAATTACCAGGCTATTCGGCCATAAATACAAAAGTATACCTTCCTCTTCTCAAATTATCGAAATAATGCTTTTCGATAAAAAAAATAAAGATAAAAAAATACTCTTCTCTCTACTTGAAGAGATTGGCAAAGGTAATTATGATCAGGTAGTAAATGATATCCAAATTGAAGAATCCATTGAATGGTATAAAAAACAAACCATTTAATAACATTTTACCTTATATTTGAACAAATAAACTTTAAAACAAGGCCATGAAATTACTTTTTTCAATTATTGCATTTTTTATTGCTTTTCACTTGTCTGCCGGCGAA
>JAYUTD010000451.1:0-8306 GCA_043755305.1 Saprospiraceae bacterium | reverse complement strand
ATTGAACTCATTGAACTACATTGAACTAATTGAACCATAACAATGCCTACGGCGCAATAATTTCAATGCCTGCGGCGCAATGTCCTTCGGACCCAATACATTCGACATAAAAATCATTGAACTCATTGAAATTATTGAACTAATTGAAATAATTGAACTAATTGAACTATCTAATTTTCGAACTGCCTTTTACTTTTAAGTTTCCGCTTTGATTTTGAACCCTAGAGGGCACATTGCCTTTGACTTCAGTATTATACAATTCTAGTAAACCCAGGTTTTTTATCACCGGCTTGATCGCAGAATTGTTCTTTTGATAGAAGATAAGGTTTTCCCAAAATACATTTTTGTTGGCAGCTATTTCTATTCCCTTTGCAGTAAATGCAGGCAAGCCAAGGTCAATTTTTATTACAATTGGTGGTACATTTGATTCTATAATACTCACAGATTTTGTAAAAAACAATGGCGCAGTAATATTTATTGTATCTAAGGTGGATAGAAAGTATATGGTGTCACCGCTTTGTGCACAATCAAGCATAGCCCTCAGTGAATTGGTGCCACTATTGTTGCCATTGTCTACAATCAATGTTACATCTTCATCAATCACTCCATCGCAATCGTCGTCAATACCATTGCACAATTCAGCAGCCATAGGCGGTTTGTTGGATACTCTGTTTATAAGAAATTGGCTGAATGAATTGATGCCATTGTTTGTAGAAAAAGTTACCCTTGATGGTGGATAGGCCGTATATGTATCGCCATAATCTTGTGGCGTGCCCCAGGTATTTCCCTCAGCATTTGAAGCTCTTTTGTACAATTGATAATCTGCTGCTTGGCAACCATTGGACACATTTCCTGAATTGAAAAACAAAATGGAGTCAAGTATAGAGAAAGTGTTTGTACCATAATTGCTGATTACCCAGTATCGATTAGGATTTTGCGAGGCTCCCGGTACCTGATCCGGCAGTTGGTTTATTCTGGTTACTACCACTTCACCATTTGGATAAGTACCGCCCGATGGAAAGTAGATTTTCACATCTGCCGGAGTAAAATCTTTCAATCCGCCGGAAGTGACACTGATACGTTTAGAGACTCCGCCGCCTAAAGGGGCATTGGAGTCCAATTTGTTTGCACCGGATGTTAGGGAGAGATGTTTATTTTTTACTTTATCAAATGCCAAAGTACCGGGTTCATTGAATTGATAGTAAGCCACTAAACTTGGATCACTCGAAGGTTTTTTGGTAAGGTGTCTTAACTCACGGATTTCAGCAGTAGTCAGTACACGATTGTATATGGCTACTTCATCTATCAATCCATTGACATTTCTACTTGTCCATCCTTTGTAATTGCCCACCCTAAAACCATTAATATCCACAGGCGATAATGCAATACCATGCGTACTTGAAAGCTCGTTGCAATAAATAGTAATGCCGGTTGGTTTCGCAACCAAAGCCACAAAATTCCACTGGTTTTGTGTTGGTATCAAGCCGCTGTTCCACCACCACTGCCCACCAGGCCAATGGTATGCCAGGTTGTTGTCTCCATTTCTGAAATTAAATCCTGCCGCATCACCTGTCTCATTCATCCATATTGAGGCATAGTCTGGTTGTATGCCATTGGGTTTTATCCACGCAGTAATGGTCAATGAATCAGTCTGTGGCAATACAAAGTCTTCGGAGATGGCATGTTTGTCTGTACCTGAACAATTTAGTGCATCGCCCGGAATCGTATCAAGATCACATAAATTTTGTATGGTGATCATGTTGTTTAATGTCTTTGTACTGGATTGCCCGCTTGCGTTGGTAACTGTAAGTGTTACATCATAGGTACCAACGGTGTTATACAATACTTTGGGATTACGTGCAGAAGTATTACTTACATAGCTGGCTCCAGGAAAAGTCCATTGCCATTGGGCGCCGGCATGATTTAATACGGAGTAATCGTCATAGAAGACAGTATCTCTCTTACAAGTATGGACTTTGGCGGCTATCATTGGATTGGCTTGCACTGCGGAGTTTTCAAATAACGGAGACTCCCATACGCCAAAGCCCCAACAGCCATTTCTGATTTTACCATCTCTATAAAATGGCTTTAATCTATTGGTTTCAGCACTCAAAGGCAAACCTGTAGAATAAATTTGCCAATCGCTATGGCTATTGTTTCTGTATAATACTCCACCATTGGTGCCTAAGTAAATACCTCCATCTGTGCCATATTGGGCCATAATATTCTGAACAGTCAGGTTGTTTAATAAGGAAGTAGTTAAATTGATCCAGGTTGAGCCGCCATTGATAGTTTTGTATATCTTCTTACCATTGGATCCGTACGTTACTGCAGCCCAAAGCACATTGCCATCTTCTGCACTGACAGCAAGTTTTACCCTATCATTGTTATTGGGCAGCAACAGCGCTGTAGTCAAAGCCCAGGATTGTCCGCCATTGACAGACTTCCATATAGCATCATCTGTTCCATCCCATTGTGAACAATACATTACCTGAGGATTTGATCTGCATATTTCTATGTCATACACTTCGTTGCTGACAGTGCCCGGGAATGTATACAGAGTGGTATAATTTGTACCCCCATCTTCACTTTTCAAGATTTTATTTTCAGATCCTATAAAAACAGTATTGTAATAATTTGGGTGAAAGACCATTTCACTATTGGCATAGTAAGCATAAGATTCATTGGGCCAAGCACCAACACTAAAGCTAGTGCGTCCTTCAGTAAAGCCCCCCTTGATTTTATGGCCACCAATGTCAGAGTGATATACTTTTCTTTGTGGGCCTGGATTCACGTATCCTGTAGCTGCTTCAGCACCGCCCATACGGTATACCTTGCCGGCAGGAAATGCCTGATAATAGGTCATGTTGCCATTGTGGTAGCGGCCTCCTACAAGCAGGTCTTCATTCCATCCGGAATCAAAGCCCCACATATCTGATCCAGTAATACCATCCATTCTTGTTTCTATTGTAGCTCCAAAATTGGAGGAATAGTTTAATCCTCCATCTGTCGCAATCCATAAATCATTGCCTCTTGCCACTAATGCCTGCATATCTGGATGGGACCAACTCAGGCCTCCTACGTATGAGCCGAGTGCAGTCCATGTTGCACCACTATTGGTACTTTTAAACCAGGATGTACCACCAGCGATGAGTTCAGCATCATTGCTGGGATTGACCACTATTGCCATGTCATAAAACCCCTGGTCAAAACCAGTTGTTCCATTGTGTGCCATAAGATTGGAATGCGAAGGAATAGTATAAGCTGTAGGGCTATTGCCTACGGAGTTAGTAGGATTGGTGTTGGTCCATGTAGCTCCATCATCTGTGCTCACATAGACGCCTATATAGCCATATAAATTAGAGCCATTGCCACAATAATAAGCATACAATTTATTTGTATTGGTAGGACATGTAGCGACGATACCACCAGTCATACTTTCTCCGCCACCGGGTGTCCACAGTCCGGTATTAGAGACCACCCATGTTGCGCCGGAATCGGTTGACTTGATAAAATCAGAAGAAGTGCCATTGTCTCTGATTGCATAAAATGCAGTGCCACTGCCTACCTTCGGCTTTACAGTCCAGGTTTCGGCAGAGAATACCTTCACCCAGGAAGTACCACCATTTATTGACCTCAATAATCCTTTACTTGATGCAGCCAAAACAATATTGGGATCAGATGTAGATATGCTTATTTCGTAAACGGTAAGCCCGGACTCAGAATACACAGACACCCAATTCGCACCCTGGTCTATGGATTTAAATACCTGGTTGTTTGTATTGGTATAAATGGTATTATTGTCTGTAGGATGGATCTTTACACTATTGAATGAACCATGCGCTATGTTTTTGGAAACAATGGTCCAGTTAAGACCTTTATCGGTAGACTTCCACATACCGCCACTTTCACCGCCAGCGAAAATGAGATTGCTATTGCTCAATGATACATCAAGTGAATAAATGTTTGTCTGCCAGGTAACTTTTGTAATACCATCTATATCGTATGTAGAAAGTGGTGCTGCAAAGGTCCAATTGGCTATTCTGCCTGCATTGTTTCTTAGGCTTTTGAGCTGTTTTTCTTTATCCATATAGTCTCTTGCAGAAGGCAAGGCAATACTACCATCAGCCTGCAGAAAAGGCCTTGCCCAGCGCATGTACCTTTTGAAATATTGGGTATACCTATTTTTCTCAAATGTGTGCGATTTATAATACGATTTATAAGACTTTTCCAGCTCTATAATATTGACCTCTTTTTTTTGGAATAACTTAATGTATGCCGGTGCATCGTCACCAATATGGATCATTTCGGGTTGTGCACTAAGCTTAGTAAGGGTACAAAATAAAAGTAGGATATAGATACTTAACCTCATGTTTATTTTCTTAAATATTAATCTATTTTTTAAAGTGTAAAGATAATCGTTTTAATTAATATTATTTAAGGAGATTGGCCTTTGAAAAAACAATTTAACCCAAAATACAATGTACCATTTAAAAATTAATTTATACATTTACTTCTCACAATAATAAAATATTAAAATGAAAAATTTCTTCATTGGTATTTTCCTGATATTTATTGCTTACACAGCTACAGGTCAAAATACACCGCTTGTAGAAACTATAGATATTGTTGAGCAAAAAAAATCGAATAAAGAGATAAAAATAAATGGACAAAAATTCATACTTAAAAAAGACAGCCTGGGCATTTATCCAATTGTTCAACATAAGCCATCTTATCCCTATGGAGAAAAAGCATTAAAGGAATACCTGAGATCTGACCTCATCTATCCTCAGGATGCAAGAAGAGATAGTTTTATGGGCACTGTAAAAGTAAGAATGATTGTAAGGAACGATGGTTCAATTACTGATGTCAAAGTAATCAAAGGTATAGGTCGCGGCTGTGATGAAGAAGCCATAAGATTGATAAAATCCATGCCAAAATGGAAGCCGGCTATGAATGATGGAAAGGCTGTAAGTGTTTATTATATTATACCAATTGCCTTTAGTTTTTAATTGCATTCCTTCAACACTTCACCTCTTTAAGCCTTTCTTCAATGTCTCTTATCACTGATAACTTAGCTGTCAGATATGGAATAAAATCAAAACTATAAGCAAACCTAGTAATATAGCCATACATCGCAATAATGTCACCGTATTTTAAATGAGGATTTTGACAAATCATATACAAGGAGGCAATGATCATAATCAATACAAATATTTCTAAAAAGCCAAAGTTCCATGCTTCAAGGTTTGATTTTTTTACATTCAATATTCTTACAGTATCAAAATAAGACTTCAAAGCATTCTCATTGGCTTTGGTTTGAATCATTTCCATTTGTTTTTCATATTGATTATTTACACTGGTTGCCACAAACCGCATTTTTTTTCCAAAGATATAATTGATGACAAACGAAGGAAGAATAACTACCAGACATACCATCATGACTTTTGGGTCATAAAAATACAAGATGAAAAATGCACCAAACATCTGGATAAGATTGTTCATCAGGAAGGGCAGATCAACTTCAAAAAAATTGACCATTTGCTTTAATAATTCTACTCTAGCGTTGATTGTACCACTATCAATATCAAGTGCCTGATGGTGCAAAATTGTTTTGATCGATACATCATTGTACACACTGGTGAAGGCCTTGGTATCATAAACCCTGCGCACCATTGCTATACCATACCAAAAAAAATAGGCCACTACAAAAAACCAAAGGCCGCCCAATTTGTGGTCAATAAATCCATCGACAAGCAAACCTGCAGCTGCTGGAAGTAACATATTAGACACATTCTCAATAATAGTCAGGAAATATGTCAATGAAATTTTTACTTTATGGTTTTGCCAGGTAGTATAAACCAGGCTATTTTTAATTGCCATAGAAAAATTATTTTAATTGTATAAAAAATGCCTTTTCAAAAAGCTATTATACTTTCTAAAAAGGCATTTAAATATTTTTATATAAGCTTAAGCTTTCTTAAGTACTGCTTTTTTTGCCGGTGCTTTAGCTCCCGCAGCTTTCTTTGCCGGTGCCTTTTTTGCTGCTACCTTTTTTTCTGGCTTTTCTTTTATACTGCCCGGCAACTCGGCTTCTATCCAGGCTTTTACCTGATCGAGTTCTACATTGACAAGTTGATCAGCGGTCATTTTATTGCCATCTATCTTAGGAAGTTTGACCATTTTTTTACCAAATTTGATGTACGGTCCCCATCTGCCATTCTCAATGGATATCTTTTCCTTTTCCCAATTGGCTATGTATCTATTGGCTTCTTTTTCTACCTTGGTTTCAATGAGTGGTATGGCTTCTTCTTCACTGATTGTATCATGGTCAATGCGCTTTGGCACGTTGATGAATAAGTCATTCCACTTAATAAATGGACCGAACCTACCCTTGCCTTTGGTGATAGGCAGATCTTTATAAAAGCCCAATGGGGCATTTTCATCCAACTTTAATTCGACTAGTTCAATGGCTCTTTCTTTTGTAATATCAGCCGCTTCTTCTCCTCTTGGAATATTGGCATATAAGTCTCCAATCTTGATGTAAGGGCCAAATCTGCCATTGCTTACAATCATTTCCTCCCCTTTATATTCTCCAAGTGATTTAGGCAATTTAAACAATTCCATGGCATCCTCAAAAGTGATGGTTTCCATAGATTGTCCTGGTTTCAGATTGGCAAATCTTGGTTTCTCATCTTCGCCTAATTCTTCCAATTCGCCGATTTGCACTACGGGTCCATATCTTGTAATTTGCACCAAAAGCGATCGGCCTGACTCAGGATCTAAGCCAAGTATACGTTTACCTTTTGCCCGTTCAGCATTCTCTACCGTATTCTCCACTCCGGCATGAAAAGGAAAATAAAAATCCTTTAAAAAATTGCGCCATTCCACATTTCCTTTGGATACTTCGTCTAATTTTTCCTCCACACCAGCAGTAAACTGGTAGTCCATTATTTGATGAAAATGCTCATTTAAGAAATCTGTGACGATCATGCCTATGTCTGTAGGGTAAAGCCGCGAGGAAGTAGCACCTGTGTTTTCTGTAGCCGTTTTATGGGTAACCTTATTATTGCTTAGTTCAATAATTCGATAATTTCTTGCATTGCCCGGGCGGCTTTCTTTTACCACATAGCCTCTTTCTTTTTCCATTATTTTACTAATGGTAGGCGCATAAGTAGAAGGCCTGCCAATACCAAGTTCTTCAAGTTTTTTTACAAGACTCGCTTCTGTGTACCTGGATGGAGGAGATGTGAATTTTTCTGTAGCAGTCATTTTATCAAGGGCAAGATGTTGACCAACCTTAAGCGGTGGCAAGATGCCTTTTACATCTTCATTTTCATCGTCATCCGATGACTCAATATAGACTTTCAAAAACCCGTCAAACTTCATCACTTCCCCTTCTGCCTGAAGGAAAGTGCCATTCATAGTAGAAATAGAAATCGTGACAATAGTCTTTTCGAGTTCTGCATCTGCCATTTGTGAAGCTATGGTGCGCTTCCATATCAATTCATACAAGCGTTGCTCATCTCTGTCGCCGCTTACATTTTTCTTTTCCATGTAAGTAGGTCTTATCGCTTCGTGGGCTTCCTGTGCATTGGCAGTTTTGGATTTGTACTTTCTAACCTTAAGGTATTCTTTACCAAAACTACTTTGAATCTCATTGATGATGCCATTCATAGCTGTATCTCCAAGATTTGTTGAGTCTGTCCTCATATAAGTGATGTGACCGGCCTCATACAATTTTTGTGCGATCTGCATGGTTCTATTTACACCAAAATACAATTTTCTGCTTGCTTCCTGCTGAAGTGTGGATGTAGTAAAGGGTGCCGCAGGCGTGCGTTTCATTGGCTTTTTTTCTATATCGTTGATATTGAAATCAGCACCGTTGCAATTGTTGATAAATGTCTCTGCATCCTTTATCTCATCAAGTTTTTTGACCAACTCAGCTTTTAAGATTACATTTTCACCTCTTTCATTTTTAACATTGAAGAAAGCATGTACTTTAAAGTATGGGGTGATTTCAAAACCAGTAATATCCCTTTCCTTATCTACCACTAGCCTTACAGCCACGGATTGCACACGTCCGGCGGATAATTTACCTTTTACCTTGCGCCATAATACTTCCGACAACTCAAAGCCCACCAACCTGTCAAGCACACGTCTTGCCTGTTGTGCATTTACCAGATCAATATCCACCATTCTTGGATTTAGCACGGCAGCTTGAATTGCAGGCTTGGTTATCTCGCTAAATACTATACGTTTTGTTACTTTTGGGTCCAGACCCAGCACTTCACACAAATGCCATG